>CAZRGD010000049.1:0-4607 GCA_964599505.1 uncultured Nitrospirota bacterium
CAACGTAATGGCGGGTGGAGTGGTAGGAGCGAGCTCCTGCTCGCGATCGGGGCCGAAGGCCCCGCCGGCCCTGCGGGCCGGAATCGCCGGCTGCCTCTCTGCGTCCTCGTATGTCGCTGGGGGGCTGTTTCTGTTGAGGACAGTGCGAGACCCCCTTCTCCCCGTTCTACCGGCTCCGCCGGTAGAACGGCAGCTTGCAGCGGCGGGCGGCGACGGTGCGGTTGCGGATGGCGATGGCGACCTCGTCATCCATCTCCGCCGAGCCGGTGCGCACCAGGGCGAGGGCGATCCCGGTGCCGAGGGTGGGGCTATGGTTGCCGCTGGTGACCTCGCCGATCGCCTCGTCTCCCTTGAGGACCGTGTAGCCCTCCCGCGGCACGCCGCGCTCGGTGAGGACGAGGCCGATGCGCTCGCGCGGCGGCCCGGTCTCGGCCTGACGCCGCAGGGCCTCGGCGCCGAGGTAGTCGCGCCCGGAGAGGTCGACGAAGCGGGCAAGCCCCGCCTCCAGGGGGGTGATGGTCTCCGAGAGCTCGTGGCCGTAGAGCGGCAGGGCCGCCTCCAGGCGCAGGGTGTCGCGGCAGCCGAGGCCGGTGGGGATGAGGCCGTGGGGCCGGCCCGCCTCCAGTAGCAGGTCCCACACCTCGGCGGCGTGGGGTGCGGCGATAGCGAGCTCGAAGCCGAGCTCGCCGCTGTAGCCGGTGTGGTGGAGATGCAGCGCCAGGTCGCCCAGCACCGCCTTGCAGTGGCGTCCGCGTGGCGGCAGAGCGCTATCGTCGGTCGTGGGGGTGATGTGGAGCTCCTGGAGGATCGCCGTGGCGGCGGGCCCCTGTAGCGCCAGCAGCGCCAGGGTGTCGGTGTCGTCCTGCCAGCTCCCCTCCGGGAGGTGGGCGGCGAAGTGGTCGACCAGCTTATCGTGGTTGGAGGCGTTGGCGACCATGGTGAGGTAGTCGGTGGCGTGGCCGCTCACCATCACGTCGTCGAGGATCCCGCCTTCTTCGTTGCACACCAGGCCATAGCGCGTCTCACCGGGGGCGATGTCGGCGATGTCGTTGGTCAGCAGCCTGTTGAGCGCCGCGCGGGTGTCGCGGCCGGCGAAGGCGAAGTCGGCCATGTGGGAGACGTCGAAGAGGCCGGCGGCCTCGCGCACCGCCCGGTGCTCGGCGAGCACCCCGGTGTACTGCACCGGCATCTCCCACCCGGCAAAGGGGACCAGGCGGGCGCCGAGGGCGACGTGGCGATCGTAAAGGGGGGTCTGTTTCATGGTTCCGTGTCCTTCCGTGGATTCCGTGGCTAATTTCCCTGGTCCTTCTCCGCGGACAACTCGACGCTCGCCGCCACCGCCGGGTGGACGATCTTGCCTTCGTGGAGGTTGAGGGCGTGGCCCAAGGGGGTGTTGGGGATCAGCGCGGCGGCGACACCGTCGCCGGCGAGCAGCTCGAGGTAGGGGAGGGTGGCGGCCATCAGCGCCAGGGTGGCGGTACGGCTGGCGGCGGACGGCATGTTGGCGACGCAGTAGTGGACCACCCCGTCGACCACGTAGGTGGGGTCGCTGTGGGTGGTGGGATGGGAGGTCTCGACGCAGCCGCCCTGGTCGATGGCGACGTCGACGATCACCGCGCCGTCGAGCATCGTCGCCACCTGGTCGTGGTTCACCACCACCGGGGTGCGGGCGCCGGGGACGAGGACCGCGCCGATCAGCAGGTGGGTGTCCGGCAGCAGCCGGGCGAGGGTCTGCGCCGAGGCGTCGTGAAGCTCCACCGCGCCGGCGAAGTGGCGGGTAAGCTCCGCGCGCCGCTCATCCCGTTTTTCCACCAGGCGCACGACCGCGCCCATGCCGCTCGCCACCTCCGCCGCCTCTCGCCCCACGTTGCCGCCGCCGAGGATGGTGACCCGACCGCGGTGATCGCCGCCGAGACCGGGCAGAAGAATACCGCGCCCCCCCTGTGGCTTGAGCAGGTGGTAGGCGCCGGCAAGCGTCGCCAGCCGCCCGGCGATGCGGCTCATGGGGGCGAGGGTGGGGAGTGACCCGTCCGTCTCCTGGAGGGTGGCGAGGTCGAGACAGGTGGCGCCGGTGGCCAGAAGCTTGTGGGTGAGCGCCGGGTCGGCGGCGAGGTGGAGGTAGGAGAAGAGGAGGTGGTCGGCGCGCAGGAGCGGTAGCTCGCTCGCCTGCGGCTCCTTGACCTTGCAGATCAGCTCGCCCCAGGCGTACAGCGCCGTGGCGTCGGGCAGCAGGAGCGCGCCCGCGGTCGTGTACTCCGTATCCGCGAAGCCGCTACCGAGGCCGGCGCCCTGCTGGATCGCCACCTCGTGGCCCGCCGTTACCAGACGGCGGACGGCCTCGGGGGTGAGGCCGACGCGGTACTCGTGGTCCTTGATCTCGGTGGGAACGGCGATGCGCATAGCGGCGGGGGGGCGGTGCGACGGGCGGCTACTTTCCCTCCTCGCCGGAGGGGCGGCAAGGGCGCGGGGAACAGGGCCACAATTGTCGGTTGAGAATCTCGCGCAGAGACGCGGGGATGCAGATGGATTGTTCCTCCACAGTGGGTGCGGCGCGCGCTGCGAGGGGTCTGGATGGGACATCCTCGGTTTGGCAAACACCGTTTTCACCATGAAGAGCATGAAGGCCATGAAGGGGAATGGGATGATGTTGCGGGTGTCGTTGGTGGCCGAGGTGGGCAACCGTGCGCGCCTGGAAGGCGCATGGCTCACCACGCGTTGAAACCGATGCCACTCGGCACTGCCCTCCCTTTCCACGGCCGGAGACACCACCCCCCTCGTCTCCTTCGTGGCCTTCGTGGTTTTGTCCGGAGGGCAGAGGCAACCGACGATTATGGAGGCTACCACTCCCTTGCAATCTGTTGGCGAGTGCTGGAAAGGTACGCAACTCGCGCGCTCGGAAATCGAGCCGCGCACCTGCAAGGAGGAGAGACGCATGAGCCGCACCGCGCGCCACCACGCTGGTTACCTCTTACCCTTCGTCCTTCTGCTCGCCCTGGCGACCACCGCCTGCGACGTGGTGGAGAACGGCTCCGGCACCGGGGTAGGGACCGAGCCGACGCCGACGGTCACCACCGCTAGCTTTGATCCGGCGGCCCTGGTCTTTCCCTTTCCCAACGATCTGGTGAAGCAGGGGACCGCGACCCTCCAGCTCCCGGCGGACAACCCCCTGGCGGCGGCGGCGAATAGCCTCGACGGCTTCTCCACGGCGGCGCCAATCCTCTTCCCCTTTGACAAGCCAGTGGATCGGCAGAGCTTCGCGGATGCCCTGATCATCGTGGATGTCACCCAGGACGCCCACTTCGGCGAGCGGCCTGCGGTCACCGTGACCTGCGGCGACGCGGATGCCTCCTTCGGCACCGCCTGTGATAGCGCCACGAACCTGGTGGTGACCCCGGTGGTGCCGCTGCACGAGCACTCCACCTATCTGATCGCCCTCGGCCCCGGGGCGACGGGTGCTACCGGCGAGCCGGTGGTTGCCTCCACCACCACCGCCCTCCTGCGGGCGACCGGGCCCCTCGTGGACGTCGATTCGACCACCGGCGCGGTCACCGCGATTAACTCGGCGGTCCTCAGCGGCCTCTTCCTCGCGCCGGGAGAAAGTGTTGCAGATCTGACGGTGGAGAAGATCGTCCAGCTCCGCGGTTTGGAGGCGATCCGCGAGAGCTACGCGACCCTCTTCGGCCTTCTGGAGCAGACCCTCCCCGGCCTCGGTATCCTCTCGGCACCGGTCTCCCGCGACGACGTGGCGGTGATGATCGCCTACACCACCGAGTCGCTCACCGGTGACCTGACCGCGATCGCGACCTCGGTGGCAGGGGCGGACGCGCCGCTCTTCAGTGTGAGCTCGGTCACCTCGCCGGTGGACGCGGCCTTGGTGGATGGGGCGCCGATCCCCCTGGACCTCTTCCCGGGTTTTCCCACAACGGCCCTCAATCCGACCCCGACGAACATTACCCTCGGTCTCGACAATCCGGCCGGCGTTGCCTCCGGCAACATCGCCGCGGTGGTAGAGGGGACCTTCCCATCGCGTGATTACCAGGGGCAGAAGGGGTATTTCCACGACGACGACAGTGACGGGGTCCTCGACTACGCGGTGAGCTCCATCCCCTTCACCCTCTGTCTCCCCAACGCCACCCTCTTTGCGGGCCAGGCGGCGCCGGTGGTGGTCTTCGAGCACGGGCTGCTGGCGAACCGCCACTTCCTCTTCGCCATCGCGAACACCCTCGCGGCGCGCGGAATCGCCACCGCGGCGATCGACCTCGTGGCCCACGGTGACCGGGTGGGGGATCTGGTGGACAACGCGAAGTTTGCGGAGGGCAAGCTCGATTTCACCCCGGACGGGCTGGACGATCCCGCGGGTGCCGCCTTCCTGAACGTCACCGACCTGCGGATCTTGCGCGACAACTTCCGTCAGTCGACCGTCGATCTGCTCGCCTTCATCGAGGCCCTCAGCGCTCCGGGGAATGGGGACCTCGCGACCTTCCTGGGCCACGCCCCGCCGGGGGCGGTAGCTGCTGGCGCCGATTTGCTTCCTGATATCGACGGCGGCCACATCGCCCTGGTGGGCCACTCCTTCGGCACCGCGGTCGCCTTCGACGCCCTTGCCC
>CAZRGD010000049.1:4707-11687 GCA_964599505.1 uncultured Nitrospirota bacterium
ATCGCCCTGGTGGGCCACTCCTTCGGCACCGCGGTCGCCTTCGACGCCCTTGCCCTCACGGACCGGGTGGCGCAGGCGGTGATGGTGGCGCCGGAGGGGAACCTCACCACCCAGTTCTTTACCTCGCTGAACTTCCAGGACCTCCTCACCTCCGGTCTCGCCACCCTCGGGGCGCCGGATCTCGCCTCACCCGAGGGGGTGCAGCTCCACGCCCTGATGCAGGCGATCGTCGAGCGCGCCGACCCCCTCGCCTTCGCCCCCGGGGTGTTGGCGGGTGACGCAGCCGGCGGGGCCGCCAAGGACCTGCTGCTCCTGGAGGTCGCCGGAGATCAGACGATCGACAACCGGGTGACCGATCAGCTCGCCGCCACCGCGGGAATCCCCACGCTCACCGCGACCACGACGAGCGCCAACGTGGGCGATCGTCTCGCCGGGCTGGTGCGGATCGGTCCCGCCGATCCCACCCTGCCGATCTCCGCGGACAATCTACCTACCGCGACTCATCAGGCGCCGATCCTTGGCGGCCAGGATCTCAACTTTGCCCCTGGCGCGACGGTGCCGGCGGAGATGCTGGCGACCCCGATCCCCATCGCCAACCCCATCGACACGGTCCAGGGTCAGATCGCCGACTTCGTCGATGCC
The DNA here is from genome assembly GCA_964599505.1 of uncultured Nitrospirota bacterium. Lineage (GTDB taxonomy): Bacteria > CG2-30-53-67 > CG2-30-53-67 > CG2-30-70-394 > CG2-30-70-394 > CG2-30-70-394. The sequence continues at coordinate 5,350 of CAZRGD010000049.1, forward strand.
ACCACGCTACAGATCACCGTTCCGTGATCCACCTGCACCTTCGGCTGTCGCACCCCTCGGGAGGAACCCATGCGTACCACCGCCGCTTTCTGTCTGACCTGTAGCCTTCTTTTCTTCGCCCACCCGGCCTTCAGTGCCTCCTTCGCCCTGTCGGAGAACGGTGCCCGTGCCCAGGGGATGGCGGGGGCCTACGTCGGCCAGGCGGATGATGCCTCCGCCGTTTGGTACAACCCGGCGGGGCTGGTGCGCACGCCGAAGGGGGGGGAGGTGAGCCTCGGCGCCAACCTCTTTATCCCACGGATCTCCGCCGACGACGTGCGCAACGTACGGACCAATCCCGCGGATAGCCCGCATGCCAACGGCGAGGCTGGGGCCACGCCGATAACGCCTCTCGGGTACGCCTCGCTGCGTACCGGCGATCGCGTCGCCTTTGGCCTCGGGATCAACACTCCCTTCGGTCTGTCGGTGGACTGGGAGGACAACGCCTTTGTCCGTTACCAGTCCGCCTTTGCCGAGCTGCGTACCCTCTTTATTACGCCCGCGGTGGGGGTGCGGCTCACCGACTGGCTGAACATCGGTCTTGGGGTGAGCTACGTGTACGCAGATGCGGAGCTGGAGCGTCAGATCTTCTTCGGCCCGGGCCTCGACGACGGCACCTTCCGCCTCGGCGGTAAGGCGAACGACTGGGCCTACAACGCCGGTGCGCAGGTGGTCCTGGCGCGCGACAAGGGCAAGCTCGACCGGCTCACCCTCGGGGTGACCTACCACAGCGCGGTGGTCCTCGACTTCAACGCCAATGACTCGACAGTGAACTTCACCGTCCCCGCCGCCTTCGCCTCGACTTTCCCCGACTCCCCGGCATCCACCACCATCGACCTGCCAGACATCTGGACGGTGGGCCTCTCTGCCGCGTTCAACAACCGAACCACCGTCAACCTCGACATCCAGCGTTTCGGTTGGTCCACCTTTGAGGGTCTTGGGATCGAGGCGGAGAACCCGGCCACTCAGAAGGTGATTGCGCCGATCGTCCGTGACTACGAGGACACCACCGCCTTCCGCCTTGGGATTGAGCACTGGCTGAACGACACCTGGGCCCTACGCGGTGGCTACGCCTTCGATCAGACCCCGATCCCCGACAAGACCCTCGATTCCCTCCTGCCTGACGCCGACCGTCACTTCGCCCACCTCGGCGTTGGCTACCGCAACGGCCACTTCGGCGTGGATGCCGCCTACACGGCGGTCTTCTTCGAGGGGATCTCAACGACGACCAACAGCGAGGGTCATAACTTCGCCTACGACTCCTTCAGCCACATCCTCACCCTCGCCTTCAACTACCATTTCTGATTCTGAGGAGGAGGCGGAACACCGGGCAAGAGGTGGTGGCGCATGTGGATACCCATGCGTAATGTCTCCACCCGGTCCTGCCGATGAGGGGGGCCGTGACACCGATGGAGAATAGTTCCTCGGGTAGTTGAGACACCTGAGATCGACGACTGGGTTGCAGGACGACAACCATTTACAGGAGAGCGGAGTGCTCGTAGAGATCTCAAACCCGCACCGTACCGGCGTCTCCGCCATTGGAGGAGTCGCGTATGTTCGGTAGCCGCGGCCAGCTCATCGGCCTCGATATCGGTACCCACGCGGTCAAGGCGGTAGTCCTTGAGGAGCGTGGCGAGGGGTACGTACTGAAGCGGTTCGGCAGCCGTTCCCTGGAGCCCGAGGTGATCGTCGATCGGGCGATCATGGATCCCCAGAAGATCGCCCAGACGATCCGCGAGCTGTTTGCCGAGATCGGTGTCCGCGGCAAGCACGTCGCGGTCTCGGTCGCGGGACTCTCGATTATCGTCAAGAACATCCACATCCCCGAGATGACTGAAGAGGAGCTCGAGGTCTCGATCCAGTGGGAGGCGGAGCAGTACATCCCCTTCGATATCTCCGACGTCAATCTCGACTTCCAGATCCTCGGTCCTTCAGATCGTGGCTCCGGTCAGATGGAGGTCCTCCTGGTGGCGGTGAAGCGCGACAAGCTCCAGGAGTACACCTCGTTGGTGACCGAGGCGGGGTTGAAGCCGGCGGTTGTGGACGTGGACGCCTTTGCGATCGCCAACTGCTTCGAGCACAACCATGTGATCAACCCCGATCAGCTCGTCGCCCTGATCGACATTGGCGCCGGTGCAATCAACCTCAACGTCATGGATGGCACCAAGCTCGCCTTTACCCGCGACATGATGATCGGGGGTAACCAATACACCCTGGCGATTCAGAAGGAGCTCGGGATCGGGTTCGAGGAGGCTGAGGCGCTGAAACGTGGTCAGGACACCGCCGGCGTCGGCCACGACGAGGTCGTGCCGATTTTGGAGAAGGTGTCGGAAGAGATCTTCTCCGAGATTCTCCGTTCTCTGGAGTTTTTCAAGGCGACCACACAAAACGACGCTGCGATCGAGAAGGTGGTGCTGACCGGAGGGTGTAGTCGGCTGCCGGGTCTACAGGATTTTCTCAGTGATCGTCTTGGATTGGAGGTCGAGCGCCTCGATCCACTGCGTGCGATCGAGAACGAGCTCGGCCGCGAGGAGCAGGAACAGGTCTCGGCGGTAGCGATCGGCCTCGGTCTTCGGAAAGCGGGCGACAGATGATCCATGTCAATCTGCTGCTGACCGATCGCCATGGCCACGTGGGGCCGGATCTGCGCCACCTCGCCCTTGCTGTGGGCGGAATCAGTGTGCTCCTGGTCGTCTTGGTGGCCGTAGGTATTCATTTTGTCTCCACGATGTCCGATCTTCGCGCCGAGGAACGGCGCCAGGAGGAGATCCTCCGCAAGCAGAAACAGCAGCTCGCGGAGATCGACAAGTTCAAGACGGAGAAGAAGGAGTACGAGGAAAAGATCGCCGTGATCGACCGGCTGAAGGAGCGCCAGCAGGGGCCGGTCCACATCCTCGACGAGGTCAGTCGTAACCTCCCGGACAAGGTGTGGCTCACCTCGTTGGAGCAGAAGGGGAGCGCCCTGACGATCAAGGGGAGTGCCCTGACCATCGGCGATATCGTCGCCTTCGTGAGTCGCCTGAAGGGGTCGAAGTACTTCGGCAATGAGCTCGAAATCAAGGAATCGTCACAGGCGAAGATTTCGGAGCAAGAGGTGTACCAGTTCACCATCGTCGGCACCCTCCCTGAGGGGAGCAAGAAGGCCGATCAAGAGAAGGCGAGCTAGGCAATGGAGCGCCTCGAGCAACTTACCAATAAGCAGGTGTGGCTTATCGCCGGATTGTTGGCGGTAATCTTGGCGGTGCCGTTTTACGTCTTTTTCGTCGCGCCGCAACGACAGGCCATTACCCAGACTCGTGCACATATCGCCTCTTTGCAGCGTGAGGTCCGGGAGAACAACCGGATCGCGCGTAGTTGTGGTGAGCTCGTACGCAAGAACAGCGAGTTGCAGAAAAAGCTGGCGGATCTCAAGGGGCAGCTTCCCACCGACAAGGAGGTGGAGTCCCTCTTGCGGGCGATGGCGAACTTTGCCCAGCAGCTTGGTCTCGATGTCCGCCTCTGGAAACGGGGCAAGAACACCTACGACGAGTCGGGCCTCTACCAGCGGATACCGGTCGACGTCGAGCTCGTTGGCGGCTACCACCACGTGGGCTACTTTTTTGATCGCATCTCCAAGCTGGAGCGTATCGTCAATATCGACGATATCGACATGGAAACATCGAAGCGGAGCGGCAGTCGCGGTGCAAATACCGGTGGGGAGGTCGTAACCCACTGCCGCGCGACGACCTTTGGCGCCGTCGATCCGGAGGTGGCCAAACGACTTGCCGAGAAGCGTCGATCGAAACGGCGTAAGGGCGGCAAGGCCGGACGGAAGAAATAGGCAGACGATGGCACTTCGAGGAATTCGGGTGGATCGGAAACCAAAATACGAATCGATGATCAACACCATCCTGACCACGTCTTTGGCAGTGATCACTTTCGCCTCTCTCAGCGGTGTGGGTTGCAGTAAGGGTGCGCCAACAGGTGGTCCTGCGCAGACCTCATCGAGCGTTGCGGCGCCAGTGAAAGCCGATGCGAAGAAGGCGGTGGCCTCGGAGAGTGAGGTGGAGGCTCCGGTGGAGGTGGAGTACGCCTATCGTGCCGAGGGACGCCGCGATCCATTCGAGTCTCTGATCAGGGGCACGCAGGTCGTTGCCGCGCCGCCGAAGGAGGAGGGGCCGTTCGTCGCGGTGGTGGATGCGGGGAAGTTTTCTCCGCTGGAACGGTACGACCTGGAGGAGCTCCACCTCGTGGGTATTATCGACGCGGGGGGCTCCTATCGCGGTCTGGTCGAGGTGGCCGACGGCAAGAGCTATTTCCTCGGTAGCGGTACACGAGTAGGTCGCAATGGTGGGGTCGTGAGTCGGGTCTTGGAGGACCGCGTCGTGATTACCGAAACCTATCGCAATCCCCTGGGTGAGACTCGTACCAAGGATGTGTACCTCACCTTTACGAAGACGGGTGGAGACTGATCCATGTATACGAGAACAAAGAGCATTCGCTGGCTCGTGGTGCTCCTCCTGGGAAACCTCGTCCCCCTCGGGGCACATTTTGCTCACGCGGCAGGACCGGCGAGCTCGACCAACCTCGTTCAGGAGATTCGTCACGAGCGTGTAGGCAATGCTGCCAAGGTGACCTTGGTCACCAAGGCACCGGTGATCTACCGCGTCCTCAATTGGCAGCAGGGTGGTGTGGAGGTCGACCTCTACGACGTCCTCCTGGGCCAGTACGACGCCCAGACCCTCAAGGTGGGTGACGGCGTCATCGAGCAGATCGAGGTGAGCAGCTACGGCCAAGGCAAGCGCACCATGGGCCGTCTGCTGATCCGCACCGTATTTCCCGTTTTGGTGGACGCGAAACGTGACGACGCCGGGCTTACCCTCACCCTGACTCAGGGCGGCGCCGCGCCGGCAGCGAAGGGTGGTGACATCGACACCCTGATTCAGCGGTATCAGCAGAGTCACACCGTGCCGGCGACAGGCAAGCTGGCGGCCAGGATGGCGGAGCAGGGGGCCATGGAAGCGGAGAATTCCGCGGGTTCGAATAACGCCGGTCGCGAGGCGCTCATCGTCTCCAAGAAGCACTTCACCGGTCGAAAGATGAGCCTCGATTTTCAGGGCGCGAGCATCAACTCGGTCCTGCGTCTCATCGCCGACACTGCGGGTATCAACATGGTCTTCGGCAAGGACGTCGATGGCAAAGTGACCATGCAGTTGAAGAATATCCCGTGGGACCAGGCCCTCGATATCGTCCTCAAGACGAACAGTCTGGGGATGAAGAGGGAGGGCGGGGTCTACCGGGTCGCCAAGCTCGAGGTTCTCCAGAAAGAGGAGGAGCAGCGGTTGGCAGTGAAACGGTCGAAGGAGAAGGCCGAGGACCTGGAGCGGGTGCTGCTCTCCATCAACTACGCCAACGCCGAGGAGCTCTCCGGAGTGATCAAGAAGCTCCTCAGCCAGCGCGGCAAGATGGACGTGGATCCACGTACCAATACCATCATCGTCAAGGACATCCACGCGGTGGTGGAGGAGGCGAAGCAGGTGGTCAAGCACCTCGACCTCGCCACACCGCAGGTGAGTATCGAGGCGCGGATCGTCGAGGCGACCACCAATTTCGCCAGAGAGCTGGGTATCCAGTGGGGTGGCCACTATCAGGCGGGTCCCACTACCGGCAACCCGACCGGCCTCGACTTCCCACACACCATCGGCCTGACCGGGACCGCGGACTCCGACAACGGCTTCGCGGTGAACCTCCCCACCACCAAGACCGCCACCGGCGGTATCGGCCTCACCCTCGGGTCGCTCACCAATGCCCTCTTTTTGGACCTGCGCCTGTCGGCGCTGGAGGAGTCGGGTGAAGCGAAGGTGATCGCCAGCCCCAGGGTCACCACTCTCGATAACCAGGAGGCGATCATCAAGCAGGGCGACGAGATCCCCTTCCAGTCCACCTCGGCGAACCAGGGGACCCAGACCGAGTTCAAGGAGGCGCTCCTGCAGCTCAAGGTCACCCCCCACATCACCTCGAACAAAAAGGTGATCCTCAAGATCGTCGCCAGTAAGGACACCCCGGACTTTGCCAACGCGGTCAACGGCCAGCCAGCGATCTCGAAACAGGAGGCGTCCACCCAGGTCTTGCTGGCGAACCACGAGACCACGGTGATCGGCGGCATCTACTCGATTACCGAAGAAGACGCCCACTCACGCATCCCCTTCCTGTCACGCATCCCCTGGTTCGGCAACCTCTTCAAGAGCCACCGCCACAAGCGCGACCGCAAGGAGCTCCTCATCTTCATCACCCCAAGGATCGTCGATGAAGGCGCGTGA
>CAZRGD010000050.1:0-2753 GCA_964599505.1 uncultured Nitrospirota bacterium
GGTGAGCTCCGCCACCTCCCCGCCGGCACCGGTCGCCACCGGCTCCGGGTGGCCGCCGGCGGCGACCGTGGAGGCGGCGGTGGCGAGGGCCGCCACCGGTCGGGTGATCCGCCGCGCCAAGAGATGGCCGACGATGGAGACGAGGGCGAGAGCGGCGAGGGCGATTGCCGCCAGGCCGGTGGCGATGCGCCGCCGCCACGCCGCCTCCGCCGCCACCGGTCGCAGGAGGGCGAGCCAGTGGCGCGGGGTTGCGGTCGGCCCGCCCAGGGGGCGGATGAGGGCGGTGTAGTCGCCGTCGGCGAGGGAGAGGCGCTGCGGCGGTGCGCTTCGCGCCGCCAGGGAGATGCGGGCGGCGACCGCCGCCTCGACCGCCGGCCAGGTAGGGGCGGGAAGCGACCCGGAGACCACCTCCCCGGTCCGGTCCACCACCACCACCTCACTCCCGAGGAGGTCGGCGAGACGGTGCAGCAGCCGGTCGTTGAGCCCCGGGCCAAAGCGCGAGATCACCTCTGCCGCCCGCTCCATGTCGTGTGCCAACCGCTCCTCCGCCGCCCGCGCCACCAGGGAGTAGGCGAGCAACCCGGTGGCCATGAGGGCCACCGTCACGATCCCCCCGAAGGCGAGGGCGAGGCGTGGGGCGAGGTGGCTCGTGCTCATAGGATCTGCGCTGCGGATGGCTCGGATTGTAGGGCGAGCTTCAGCCCGACAGTTCGTCGTCGTCCGGACGGGGCTCCAGGATTTGGTGATTGTCTCATAACTGCGACCCCCCGAGGCGCCGAATCACCGTGAGACAGGTCAATGTAAAGCTTTTTTACAGGCATAAAAACCCTTTTGAAACAAATAGATAGATGCTGTTTGCCGTCCTCTGTGGGAAAAAACGAAAATAATTTTTACAGAAATCCACCCGGTCCAGGTTGCCTACGATTGGCGAATGCTCTGTGACCTGTGCAGATCTAGTGGTATAAACGCTGTATCCACAACGGGTTACGGTGCTTGAATGGACTCTGTTTTGATCATGGTACGAATTTTGCAACAAGAAACCTAAGAATCTTAGGGACGCGGTTTTCCTTCGGGATTTCTGCGCTGGCAATTCCGTCATCTTTCACAGGAGAGACACCATGAACAAGATCACCCAGTGGGCAGTAGGCATCACCGGCGGCGCCCTCATCCTTGCCGGAGGCCAGGCGAGCGCCGTCTCGGTCGGGTACGACCTCGCGAACAACGGCGGTGGTAATTACACGTACACCTATACGGTGGACAACACGGGGGCACCTTCAGCTATTCAGGGGTTCAACATCGAGTTTGACGAGACCCTGTACGACGAGTTGTCGCTGACCGTGGGGTCGCCGGCGGGATGGGATGGCTCGGTCTTGGGGTCGATCCCCTCGGTTGCGCCGGCGGCTGTCGACTGGTGCTCCGACCTCGGGGGCGGCTTCTGCGACGGGCCGATGCTGGCGGTCGGCGGTTCCGCCACCGGCTTCATGGTGACCTTCGACTGGATTGGTGGGCCGGGTGGGCCCGCCTCGCAGCCCTTCTTTACCTATGACGATAGTTTCAATGGCGTCAGCGACGGTGACACGGTGCTGAATGCGGGTCCTGGCCCCGGACCGGCCGTCCCGGAGCCCTCAACCCTCGCCCTGTACGGCCTCGGCCTTGGCCTGGTTGGGTGGCTGCGTCGCTGCCGGTGCTAACTTTGTAAGTCAGGAGGCACGGTTCAGCCGCAGCTCCTTCGGGGAGGCTGCGGCTGGATCCTTTATATTCACGTCGGACCGTAAGGAGGACGAGACCATGAGACGGTTACAACGCAACTCACTCTTCACCCTGTTGGCGCTCCTCTGCGCCGCCACCGCCTGGGCCCAGCCCACGGTGCTCACCATGCCGGACGGTATCCGGGCCGCGACTACCAACACGGCGTACGCCTGGGCGGGTAACCCGGTCTACTTCTGGGGTCGGGTGGTGTGGGACCCCGCTGCAACCTCGGGTACCTACGTCCTCGACTGTGGCAACGGCACCACCGCCTCCGGGGCGGTGACCAACGCCAACGACATCGGGATGAGCTGTACCTACGCCAGCGCCAACACCTACCACGCCAAGCTGACCGTGACCGACAGCGCTGGCGGGGTCGGCTCCGCCACCACCCGCATCGACGTCTTGACGATGGTAGACAAAGATGCCCAGATCAACCTCGCCATCGAGCGGGGGCTGAAGCACATGTACGACCGCTGGGTGGCGATCGGCAGTGGCGGTGGGATCTACGAGTCCGGGTCGTATGTCGTGGGACAGACGGCGGGTGCGTTGTTGGCCTTCGAGCTTCGCGGCCACAAGCCGGGGCTCGACGCCGCCGACCGTGTCGCCAAAGAGGCGACGGAGATCTACGCCCGCCTCGTCGACACGGGGCTCGACTACGTCCTCGCCCACCTCGATCGCCAGAACCTCAGCGTGCAGGGTGCCGGTAACCCCGACACCAACGCCAACGGCTACGGCCTCTACGAGAACGACGGTCGCTCCCCCTACACCATCGGCCCGATCATCATGGCCCTGGTCGGGGCCGGCGACTCGGACGGCAACCCGGCGACCCCGGACGCCGGTTCCATCGTCGCCACCGTCGGGATTCCGGAGGTGAACGGCCGCACCCTGCACGACATCGTCCAGGACATGGTCGACTGGTGTGCCATGGCTCAGGTCGAGCCGAACAGAGGTAGCTACCGTGGCGGCTGGCGGTACGGCGCCAACTATTCCAGCTCCGACAACTC
>CAZRGD010000050.1:2853-11646 GCA_964599505.1 uncultured Nitrospirota bacterium
GGCACGGGCGGCGCGGGACGGCGCCGGCCACCGCAAGACCATCGACCTGCTCAACGGCACTCGCGACTGGTACGCGGAGTACTCCACCAAGCTGATTGCCACCCAGCAGGCGGACGGCCACTGGAACGATACCCATTGGCTCGGGAACAGCTACTTCAGCACCCCGTGGGCGGTGGAGATCCTCACCCCGGCCCTCACCGGCCAGCCACCGGTGGCCGATGCGGGTGGTCCGTATGCGACTCTGCCCAACCAGGATGTGGCGCTGGACGGCTGTAGCTCGCGCCACGAGGATCCGGCCAAGTTCCTCACCCAGTACGAGTGGGATATCGACAACGACGGTACCTTCGACATCGTTCGTGCGGCGCCGAACTGCACCGCCACGGTCGTGGGTGGTTACCCGGAGACCGGCAGCAACTACGATCAGCTCATCCGCCTGCGGGTGACGGATAACGTCGGCGACACCGATCAGGACACCGCGATTGTCAGTGTCACCTCCGGCAACGTGGCACCGACCGCCGATCCGGGCGGACCATACGTCGGCGCCGTGGGGGCCTCGGTCACCCTCGACGGTTCCGGTTCCACCGATCCCAATGCCGGGGAGCCCACCGGCGGCACTATTACCACCTATGAGTGGGATCTGGACGGCAACGGCAGCTACGAGACCAGCAGCGGCGCGAGTCCGACCCTCTCACACACCTGGGGGAGTGCCTTCTCCGGCTCGATCGGTCTGCGGGTGACCGACGACCTCGGCAAGTCAGGCACCGCGTCTACACCGGCGCAGATTGCCGTCACCAACGTGCAACTCGTGGCTACAGACCCGTACACGGTCATGAAGGTGACACGCCTGAGCCGCTTTATCTTCGAGTACAAGATGAAGATGACCTTCACCAACGTCGGCACGGCGAATGCGGAGAGCGTCCAGGCGGAGCTTCTCAACTTCCCGTCCAACGTCACGGTCGTGGATGGAGTGGTCGGCTTCGGCACCATCCCGGCGGGAGGGACGGTGGTGAGCAGCGACACCTTTACCATTCGGGTCAACCGTCGCATCCGTACCCGTGATCGCGATCTCGGTTGGCACCTCACCTACACCGGGCCTGGCGGCGCCGACGCCGTTGATTTGACCCTCCCCTGGCTGTAGTCAGGGGTAGGTGGAAGAGAGAGGGGGCAGGTCACGGCCTGCCCCCTCTCATCTTGTATACGAGAGTGAACCTGAGCCGCGATGAAGAGGGTGCTGGTGATCTCGGCCGCGGCGGTGGTCGCCGTGGCCATCGGGTGGATGGCAGGTGTCGACCGTCCACCGGCTCCGTCGAAGGGGGAGGTGGGGGTGGTCGAGGCGCGGCGGGGTGTGCCGCATCCGGCCAACGATTTTGCCTCTCGGGATGGAGAGCGGACCGTAGGTCGAGCGAACAACACGGAGGAGACCCCTCCGGATGCCGCGACGCCAGACCCGACCTCGAACGCGGCGCGATCCGCGGCGACAGGGACCGTTGCTGAAGTCTACCTCCGGCCCGGCATGGTTCTCTCTCGCGGTGATCCCATGGTCCGCCTGTGGCCCGATGGGGGGCCGGCGCGGGCGGAGAGGATCCGCGCTCTGGAGGTGGAGCACGACGAGGGACTGGAAGGCGTCGCCATCGCCGAGGATGACCTCGTACGCCTGCAAGAAGAACTAGATGCCCTGGTGTTGGAGCTGCGTCTTCTGCGTGAGGATGACGAGCCGACCGCGGGTGGTGCAGGCGGAGATGTCCCTCGCTCCGAGCAACTCCGCGACGGTCTAACGGAGCGCGAGCGTTGGATCGCCATCAAGCGCGACCAGATTCTGCGCCAACGCGGTCAGCTCGCCGCGCTGGAGGAAGAGCTCTCGCGCCTGAGCTCCTTGCAAGAGAGGGGTGAGCTGGTGGCGCAGAAGGAGGTGGTAGTGGGCAGGGTTCTGGTGAAACCGGGTGACACGATCACAACGGGTACGCCGCTCTTTGTGCCGGTAGAGCGGTGACGGAGCTACCGCTGTTCTTAGTGCTCGCGTCGTGCCAGCCACCGCCACCCGAGCCACGCCACCACCGGTAGCCCCATCGGGATCAATAGCCCGGGGCCGAGGAGGGCGTCGGGGAGGAGTGCCGCGCCGTTGGCGGTCAGCGCCAGGGCGTAGAGGAGGTCGCCGGCGGCGGCGGTGAGCAAGAAGGGGAGGATGCCCATACGGCCGGCACCGGCGGTGAAGGTGATTGCCTCGGCGAGGACCGGGACCGGGCGGCTGGCAAAGAGGACGAGGGCCGTGGGGGTGGTCGACAGGGGGGTGCCGAAGCGGGCGAGGAGGAGGCGGCCGGCGGTGTAGCCGACGAGGTTGCCGAGGAGCAGGCCGCCCCAGCACCACAGGAGACCGGAGAGGAATCCAAGGCGCGCGCCAAGCAGCGTACCGACAATGCTCGATGGGATCGGGAGCAGCACGTCGGCGGCCAGCAGCCCGCCGCCGGTGGCGCCGAAGAGCCAGGCGTTGCTGTCGACACCGGAGAGCCACCGCTCACCGGGCAGCTCCCCCACCACCAGGAAGGGGATGATCGGGATGAGCAGGGCGACCACCACCACCGCGAGGAGGCGCCGGGGGCTCCTCTCCTCGTCGTCCCCCTGGGGGTCCGCGTGGCTCACCGGACCTCGCCGGCGGCGCAGAAGTCCGGGTCGAGCTGCATGTAGGCGCAGGCGCGGCAGACGATGTGGTCCGGCACGGTGGCGTGGTGGTGGTGGCGCAGGCGGTCGACGCGCTCGTTGAGGCGCAGGAAGTAGTCGAAGGCAGGGGAGGAAACGTGACCGTAGGTGGCGTGGCGGGTCGACCAGTGCAGAGAGTAGACCGGGGCGATGCCGTGGGAGAGGAACCATTCGGCGCCCGCCTCGGCGGAGTCGAGCGCCTCATCCACTGAGGCAAAGCCGGCGGGGTGGTCCACCTCGATGCCGGCCACCATGGCGGTGAGGACGTTGTGGTTGCCCATCACATTCACCGCGTCCACCAGGCGGCTGCGCCACGCCTCATAGCCGATGAATCGCTCCTTGCCCGGACACACCGCCGCGAAGAGGTCGTGGCCCCACACCTCCAGGTTATAGGAGACCGCGGCGGCGCCCGCCCCCTTGAGGGCAACGGTGTCCTCGCGGCAGAGGGCGGAGGGGCCGGCGGTGATCGGCAGGTCTACACCGGCGGCCACCAGGGCCTCGGTGAGTTGCAGGTACCGCTGCCCCTCCTGGCGTGAGTCGGCCAGGGAGCCGGCCACCAGGTAGATGTGATGCACCTCGGGGAGTGCTGCGAGGGTGGTCTCCACCACCCGATCGAGGCTCCCGGGGAGAATCCGACCACGGCCCATCTCCTGGCCGAGGTCGCGGGTGCGCTGGTCGGGGCGGCCGTAGGCGCAAAAGCTACAGTGGAGGGAGTGGCCCGCCGCGTCGCGCTCGGTGAAAAATTCACACCCGGGCGCGGCGTTGATTACCAGCATGTCGCCGTGCTGGGAGAGGCCGACGTTCGCCATCGGCCGACCATCGGCGGTGGTACCCGTGCTCCAGTGCGGCCGCGGTTGGAAGGTCACCGCCTCCACCGGCTCACCGTCGAGAAGGAGCTGTGGTGTCTCGCCGTCGGCGACCACCTCGTAGGGGCTCTCGGGGTCGCACTTCAGCCGGACCAGCTCACCGCCGGCGAGGTGCATGAGGTACGGGATCGGCACCGAGGTGGGCAGCCCCGCGGCGCGCTCCGTCTTGCCTGGCGTATACGGCTTGAACGACGGTAGCGCCCACTCACCGGCCGCCCGCACCGTCTCGTTGAAACGGATCCCCTCGAACAGGAGGTGGGCCTTCAGCAGCGCCCGTGGGGGCACGTCTGGATACTGCTCTGCGAGGCGGGCAAGGCGATCCATCGCGGGTGTGGTGGTTACTTACCCCACCCGGTGAGGGGCCGAACCTCGATGTTCTCCATCTCCACGAAGGGGCGGAAGGGGTCCTGGACAGCCTCAAGGCTCTCGCGGCTCGGGGCTTCGAGAATCGCGTAGGTACCCGAGCCGTCGGCGGTGGCCCAGTCGCTGTGGAGACGAATCCCCTCGGGCGGCGCGGTGTAGAAGGCCTCGGCGAGACGGCCGAGCTTCTGGTACTGCTCCGGGGTGAGGTCAGGATGGGTGCGGTTGATGACGAGGAAATGCATGGGGCTCACTTGGCCTCGCTGGTCGCATCGGCGGTTGTGGTCCCCACTGCCTTCACCTCCACCGTGACTCGTGTGCCCTTCTTCGGCAGCGTCGCAGTGTTCGGGACGAGCTGGCCGTAGTCACCCTGTCCGGTTCCGACGGCGAGGGTAATGATCTCCGCCGGGTCGTGGACGAAGCCGATGAGGACGCCATCGGTTTGCGCCATGTAGGCGCCGTCGGGGGTGAAGGTGGAGCCGGTGTAGACCCAGCCGGTGGCCTTCATCGCCTTGCCCGTCCGCTGATCCTTTACCGCCTCGGCGGCGCTGACGCGGCGGACCTTCTTGCCCTTGCCCCACGACAGGTTCACCTCCACACGATCCCCGGTTACGCCGGTGGGATCGAAGTGGAAGCGTGGGGTGCGGGCGCGGTCCGGGTCGAGGCCAATGAGGAGGCAGGCGATGTTGAACTCGTACGCCGTGGCACCCGCCTCAAGGGTCGACTCGTACCCCTTGTAACCACCCCGAGTGGAGAGGATGAACTCTTGGGTTCCTTCGTCCTGGTGGACCTCCGCCGGGACGGTGAAGCGGCGCTGGTTGCGATCCACCTCGATGAGGCCGACGCGAAAGTGGCCGTTGCCGAGGTCCTGAACCTTTGGGTTGCTAAGGGCGAACTGAGCGCTCGTCTTGCTTTTCTGCGGCGGCGCGGTGCCAGCCGGGCTTCCACCATAGGCGAGGAGCGGAAGGGAAATCGTGGAGAGGAAGACGACGGTGCGGATGAGGGAAATGCCGTGCATGGTGAGTCCTCCTTGGTGTGTGTGAGCCGCGAGGCTCGGAAGCATTGCCGACGAAGTCAAGTAGCAGATGGCTACGGTCCATTCCTTGATTCGATCTCTTCTCCTCGGATTGAGCTCAAGTGCACTCAAGAATGATGCAGAATGGGCCTTTCCTCAGCCGCGTACCGCCACCAGGGCGGTGTGGGGCATGGGCGGCGGGAGGGGGTGGGCGGCGACGGCGGTGAAGCCTGCATCCGCCATCCATCCGGCCATGGCAGGTGCTGGGTGGACACCGGCGCCCTCGGCCGAGAGGAGCATGTTGAGGCCGAAGAGGCACGCAAACGGTGGCCCGTCGCCGCCCTCACCGGTGAAGACGTCGGCGACGATGAGCTGGCCGCCGGGCGCCAGGGCGGCGTGGGCACGTTCCAGGAGCGTCCGGCAGCTTGCCTCGGATTCGCGGTGGAGGAAGCCGGAGATAAGGAGACAGTCGTTGTTCCCCGGCCACTCGGTGGTGTGGCAGTCGCCGCCCAGGGTTTTGACCCGGTCGGAGGCGCCGAGCTCGGCGAGGATCTCCTCGGCGATGGCGACTACCGGGGGGAGGTCGAGGACGGTGGAGCGGAGCCCGGGGAAGCGGCCAGTGAGGAGCGCCGAGTAGGTCCCCGGGCCGCCGCCCACGTCGAGGAGCTGGGTGCGACCGCTGAGGTCGATCACCTCCACCAAGCCGCGGGCGATCCCAAGGGCGCGCTGGTGCATGGCACGGACGAAGTGGCGCGTCTGCTCCGGGTCGCCGCCGAGGATGTCCGCCGGTGGCAGGGTCGGGCGGTCGTGGCGGACCGCCTCCTCCAGACGGCCCCACGGCGCGTAGAGGTCGTCGCTGTAGCGCAGGGCATCGCCAAGGTAGGCGGGCGAGGCGGGGGAGAGGAAGGCGGCGGAAAGTGGCGTGAGGGTGTAGCGATCGCCGTCACGGGCCAGCAGGCCGAGGGAGACGCAGGCGTTCAGCAGCAGGCGGGTGGGCCGCTCCGCCGTGGATACCCGCGCCGCCGCGTCTGCCGCCGTCTCACCTTTCTCCGGGGCGCCGGCGAAGAGGCCGATCCGATTGGCGGTCAGGAGCGTCTGGCTCCCCCAGTAGCCGGTGGCGAGCTGAAGGATCGGCGCGGGGTCCGGCGGTGAGGGGGACATGGGCGCCACCTCACCCGGCCGGGGCGTCTGCCGTCGGTTTCGCCCCTTCGAGGACGATACCGTGACGCTCAAGGAGTTGGCGGGCGGTGGTGATGGCGGGGGAGTCGGGCTGGTCGCCCTCGAGTTGGTTGAAGATGGCGCGCGCCTCTCCTTCATTGTGTTGGGCCAGCGCCAGGCGAATCTGCTCCACCCGCGCCGCCTCCGAGAGCACCCCGTCGATACCGGCGAGCCGCTTGGCTGCGTCTGCCTCCTTGCCCTGGGCGATCTCCGCCGAGGCGAGGCCGGTAGCGGCGAGGTTGCGAACAAGGTCGTTGCGGGCGTGGGCGAGCCCCCCCTCGAATGCCTCGGCGGCGGCCGGGTAGTCCTTCACCTCCATGAGCATCTCACCCTTGGTGACATAGAGGCGGGCACGGTCGGTGCGGTCAGAAGTCGCCTCGATGAGGGCATCGATCTTCTTGATCGCCGCCTCCTTGTCCTTCGCCTGAAAGAGCGTCTCGGTTGCCCCCTTGAGCGCCTGGTATTCGTCGGTACGGTGTTTCTCGGTCCGGCTCTTGGCGTAGGAGGCGACGCCGTTGGCCAGGGCGACCACGGCGAAGATGGCGACCAGGCCGGTGATCACCGCCGGTCGATGGTTGTTCGCCCACTCCTGAAACTGCCCCATGACGGTGATGAACTCGTCGGGCTGCTTCAGCTCCCGGGCGATCTCTTTGTCGATTTTGGTCCGACGCTTGGTCTTGGCCATACCGGTCTTCCTCTCGATGTTTTGTGTTTAGGATCCGCGAAAAAATAACTGCGTGTTTTAGCGCCCGAATTTGGGTCAGATTATGTAGTTATTTTTTTTGCGGATCCTTAGGCCCCGAGGACCCGCAGATGGTCCACCACCCGCTCTCCCAGGGAGACGGTGTTGTACCCCCCCTCCAGTAGCGAGATCAAACGGCCGCCGGCGTGGCGCTCGGCCTGTGCCACGAGCTGTTCGCCCATCCAGCGGAATCCCGCGCCGGTAACGAGCTGACCGGCGAGGGGATCGTCGTCGGCCGCGTCGAAGCCGGCGGAGAGCAGCAGGAGCTGGGGGCGGAACCGCTCGAGGGCGGGGAGAATACGGGTCTCGAAGGCGGCACGATATGCCGCGTCGCCGCTGCCTGCGGGCAGCGGGCAGTTGACGGTAGTTCCTTTGGCCGCGCCGTCGCCCTGTTCGTCTGCCGCGCCGCTCCCCGGGTAGTAGGGGTACTGGTGGACGGAGCCGTAGAGGATGCGCGGCTCACGCTCGAAGGTGTGCTGGGTGCCGTTGCCGTGGTGGACGTCCCAGTCGACGATCGCCACCCGCGCCAGGCCGAGGGCGTCGAGGCAGTGGGCGGCGGCGATGGCGATGTTGTTGAAGATGCAAAACCCCATGGCGCGGGCCCGCTCCGCGTGGTGGCCCGGCGGCCGCACGGCGCAGAAGCTCCGCGGTGGTCCGCCACCGACCGCCGCTTCCACCGCGGTGACCGCCCCACCGGCGGCGAGCAGGGCTACTTCGAAGGAGTCGGTACAGATAGCGGTGTCCGGGTCGAGGCGATCACGCCCCTTCAGACACGCCGTCTCTACCGACTGGATGTAGCCCCGATCGTGGACCCGCTCTACCTCCGCCCAGGTGGCGGGGCGCGGATCGAGGTGGGTGAGGTCGAGGTCGGCCGTCTCCACCGCCGCGACGATTGCCTCCAGGCGCGCCGCCGACTCGGGGTGATCGCCGGTGTCGTGATCGAGAAACCGCTCCGAGTAGACCCAACCGACGGACATGGTGGGCGAGGGTGGGGAAGGGGGGAGGGGGTGTCAACGCTCGGTGTGCCGCCATCATCGTCGGCTCCAAATCAGGATCGCTATCGGGATCGGGATCGGGATCGAAATCGCCCCCCCCTCCCGCTGATCCACGGCATGTTCCGCCGACAGGGGCGGCCTGAACGGGGGTCCACCGGCGGGAGCATGGCCTGGGACGAGACCCGATCCCGATCCCGATTTCGATCCCGACTCCGAGCCGACGAGGATGGCGCTGCGCTCGGCACACCGCGGGGGGCACCATCCCTACTGGTGATCCGCAATCTCCGGCATCATCGGGCGATGGAAACTGAAGCGCTCGACCACCCGGTGCGGATCGGCTCGGTCACCCTGCCGGGGCGGGTGATCGCCGCGCCCATGGCGGGGGTCTCGGACCTTCCCTTTCGCGAGCTGGCGCGTGACCACGGCGCGGCGATGGTGTGCACCGAGATGGTGAGCGCCGAGGCCCTCGTGCGTCGCTCGGGCAGGACCCACCGCCTCATGCGCTACGAGGAGGCGGAGCGGCCGATCTCCATGCAGCTCTTCGGCGCCCGTCCCGCGGCGATGGCGGAGGCGACGCGTATCCTGTGTGCGCACGGCGTCGACGTGGTGGACATCAACATGGGCTGCCCGGTGCGCAAGATCGTCAAGTCCGGCGCCGGGGCGGCGCTTATGCGCGAGCCGGCGCAGGCCGCGGCGGTGGTGGCGGCGGTGGTCGCGGCCGCCGACCGGCCGGTGACCGTGAAGATGCGCGCCGGCTGGGATGCGACCTCGATGAACGCGGTGGCGGTGGCGCGCGCCTGCGAGGCGGCCGGGGCGGCGGCGGTCTGTCTCCACGCCCGCACCCGCGGCGACGGCTTCGGCCCGACCCGCCGCTACGCGCTGCTCGGCGAGATGGAGGCCGCG
>CAZRGD010000051.1:0-11358 GCA_964599505.1 uncultured Nitrospirota bacterium
TCGTGAGACTGCCTCGCCGCCTCCGCGTCTGGGGCTAGGAGGCCGGCGCGTGCCACCAGGTCCGTGTGCGCGGCGGGTCGCTGGTCGCGGTCGGCGGGCGGGGGCGCCCCGTCGCGCTGGATGGGGACGCGCACCGCGCGTACGGCCTCGCCCTCGGAGAGGCCGGCCAGCGCCCTGGCGAGGGCATCCACCACCCCCGCCTCGATGCGGACCGGCGCGCCGGCGGTGGCGCGGTAGCGGTCGATCTCCGCCTCGATCAGGACAATCAGCCGCCCCTCGTCCGGGGTAGCGAGGGCAAAACGGGTGGCGAGGCGGCCGAGCTCCTCGGGGATCGTCGCCTTCGGGCTCACCAGGACGATCGCCCGCCGCCGCTCGCGATACCCCATGGCGATCTCCCGCATCCGGCGCACCAGGCGCGGGTCGTCGAGGTAGGGGTGGAAGTCACGCAACAGGTAAATCGCCTCCAGGTCGGAGGCGGCGATGTGCTCCAGCACCTGGGCCGGCTCGCGGGTGGTGAGCATCGGCGAGAAGCCCGCCTCGCGCCGCCACAGCCCCTCGGTCACCGACCAGGTGAAGAGGGGCAGCGCGAGACGACGCGCCACCTCGGAGCACAGGGCCACCACCCGCCCCTCCTCGCCGCTCTCCACGTAGACCACCGGGTAGCGCGAGTCGATGAGGACCGCGAGATCACGCACGTCCGCCGACGCCGCCCGCACCCCCGCCCTGCCGCTCATCTCTCGCCGTCCGGTCGCGATCCGCTCCATCCGTATCTCATCGGTTACGGGAAGATTCCCTCGAAGGAACGGGGGGAGACGATCCGGATCCCCTCCCAGCTCTCCAGATCGAGGAGGTCACGATCCCCAGTGACAAGGTAGGTGGCCCCGGCTGCCTTGGCGCACGCGAGGACGTGGTCGTCATCCCGGTCACGGCAGACCTGCTCGCGGGGCAGAGCATCGGGCGACGGCGTCACAGTACGGGAAGCCTCGGCGAGGAGGGCGAGGACATCTCGAAGCTCTGTCGGCTCAACATGAAACTTCTCGGTCAGCTTCTCGACGAGCTCATCGTGAATAAAGGGGCAGATGAAAAGCTCGGTCTCACGCCGTCGTGCCCGCAACAGGAGCTTCGCGCACAGCCCTTCGGCGATGAAGGCCGAAAGGAGGACATTGGTGTCGAAGACCGCTTTCACGAAGCGATCTCGAAGACATCGTCATCGGTGACGATGCCCTGGCGCTTCGCCTTTGCAATGAGGGCCTTCCTCGTGGCCTGAAACCGTTGTTCCCAGAGGAAGAGGCCGAGGGCCTCCTTCATCACGTCGCTCTTGTTGCGCCCGGTCTGAGAGATAAACCGCTCGAGTTCCGACGCCATCGGCTTGGGCAGACTGACCGACACCACAGATCGCATGACTCTTCACCTCCGGCGGCCACCACGGCCACGTCCCTACAATACACTACAACCATGGAGAATATGCACCAAGGCTCCGGCGCCACGCCCATAATCGTCGGCTCCAAATCGGGATCGCTATCGCTATCGCTATCGGGATCGAAATCGGCCCCCTGCCGCGGGTCCACGATGCGAATCGTAGATCGAGGCGTCCTGAACTCCGGTCCTCCGGCGAAATCCGGACCTGAGACGAAACCCGATTCCGATCCCGATCGCGATCCCGATTTCGACACCCCACCCGGATGTTTCACCCTGTGGGTGCGTGGCCGCGAGGCATATGGATGCGGCAACCGCTTGCCGCATCGGTAACAACGTGGTGTGAAGACAATCAGAGCCGACGATCCGGCGCCACGCCTCCCATCACCCGCCGCCGCTCTCCAGGTACTCCGCCACGGTCCTGGCGATCCCCTCGCGCAGACCGATCTTCGCCTGCCAGCCGAGGCCGGTGAGGCGGCTCACGTCGAGGAGCTTCTGCGGTGTGCCGTCGGGCTTGCTCGTGTCGAAGACGAGCTCCCCCGCGTACCCCACCGCCTCCGCCACCAGGGCGGCCAGCTCGCCGATGGTGATGTCGCGGCCGACGCCGATGTTGACGATCTCCTCGCCGTCGTAGCCCTCCATCAGGAAGAGGCAGGCGTCGGCGAGGTCGTCGGCGTGGAGGAACTCGCGCCGCGGCGTGCCGGTCCCCCACACGGTGACCGTGGGCGCACCCGCCGCCTTCGCTTCCACGAACTTGCGAATCAGGGCGGGCAGGACGTGGGAGGTCTTGAGGTCGTAGTTGTCGCCCGGGCCGTAGAGGTTGGTGGGCATCACCGCGATGAAGCGGTCGCCGTACTGGCGGCGGTAGGCGCTGCACATCTCGATACCGGCGATCTTGGCGATGGCGTAGGCGGAGTTGGTCGTCTCCAGGGGGCCGGTGAGGAGGTACTCCTCGCGGATCGGCTGGGGGCAATCGCGGGGATAGATGCACGAGGAGCCGAGGAGGAGGAGCTTGTCGGTGCCGCTCTTGTGGGCGGCGTCGATGGTGTTGAGCTCGATCGCCAGGTTGTCGCGGATGAAGTCCGCCGGGTAGGTGTCGTTGGCGACGATCCCGCCGACCCGCGCCGCGGCGAGGATGCAGCATGCGGGCCGCTCCTCGGCGAAGAAGGCATCTACCGCCTGCCGGTCGGTGAGGTCGAGCTCGGCGTGGGTGCGCACCACCACGTTGGTGAAGCCGCCGCGCGCCAGGCCGCGGAGGATCGCAGAGCCCACCAGCCCCCGGTGGCCCGCCACGTAGATCTTGTCATCACGGTTCATGGCACTCCTCACACTCGGTTGGACTCATGCGATCGTCACGATCAGGTACCGGCTCAAGCCGTCGCCGCCGGATCCATAGACCCCACAGGTAGGAGCGAGCTCCCGCTCGCGATTCGGGGCCGTAGGCCCCGCCCGCCCTTCGGGCGGGATCGCCGGCAGGAGCCGGCTCCTACCTCGGTTCGGGATGTCCGACGCGACACCCACGCTTACCCCGCCTCCCGTTGCAGCTCGGCGAGCAGGTTGAGCGCCTCCAGCGGGGTCAACCTCTCCACCGGAACCTCCTTGAGCCGCTCCACCACCGGGTGGGGCTCGGGTTCGGCGAAGAGGTCGAGCTGCGGCTCCACCGCCGCCACGCCGGTGATCCTGAGGCGGCCGCCGCCGGTGTGCTCGCCGCGCTCGAGGTTGGCGAGGATGGCGTCGGCGCGCACCACCACCGCCTCCGGCAGGCCGGCGAGGCGGGCGACGTGGATGCCGTAGGAGCGGTCCGCCGGCCCCTCCTCGATCCGCCGGAGGAAGACCACCTCCCCCTGCCACTCGCGCACCGCGCAGTGGCAGTTGACCACCCCGGGGCAGGACTCGGTGAGCTCGGTGAGCTCGTGGTAGTGGGTCGCGAAGAGGGTGAGCGGTCCCGCGGCGAAGCGGCCCAGCAGCGACTCGGCGATCGCCCAGGCGATGGAGATGCCGTCAAAGGTCGCGGTCCCTCGGCCGATCTCGTCGAGCAAGACGAGAGAGCGCGGCGTCAGGTTGTGGAGGATGTTCGCCGCCTCCTTCATCTCCACCATGAAGGTGGAGTCGCCCGAGGCGAGGTCGTCGCTGGCGCCGACGCGGGTGAAGATCCGGTCGATGCGGCCGATGCGTGCCGACTCCGCCGGCACGAAGCTCCCCATGTGGGCCATGAGGACGATCAGCGCCACCTGACGCATGTAGGTCGACTTGCCCGCCATGTTCGGCCCGGTGATCAGGGCCATCCGGTGGTCGGAGCCGTCGAGGGTGCAGTCGTTGGGGACGAAGGACTGGGGCGGCGCCAGGGCCTCGACCACCGGGTGGCGGCCACCGCGGATGTCGACCTCGATCGCCTCGGTGAGCACCGGCCTACAGTACCCCTCCTTCGCCGCCACCTCCGCGAGGGCCGCCAGGCAGTCGAGCTCCGCCACCCGGTGGGCCTGCGCCTGGATGCGCGCCACCTCCGCCACCACCTGCTCGCGCAGCCCCTGGAAGCGGCGGTACTCCAGGTCGCAGAGGCGATCCTGGGCGTTGACGATCCGCTCCTCCAGCTCCTTCAGCTCCGGGGTGATGAAGCGCTCGGCGTTGGCGAGGGTCTGCTTGCGGATGTAGTCGTCGGGAACCCGCGCGAGGTTCGCCTTCGAGACCTCCAAGTAGTAGCCGAAGACCCGGTTGTGGCGCACCTTCATCGACCCGATGCCGGTGCGCGCCCGCTCCTGCTCCTCCAGCCGCGCGATCACCGAGCGGGTGTCGCGGGTGAGCGCCCGCAGCTCGTCGATCTCCGCATCCGCCCCGTCGGCAATGAGTCCCCCCTCGCGCAGGGTCAGGGGCGGCTCCGGATGCAACGTCGCGGTGAGCTCTTCCGCGAGGTCGACGAGGGGATCCCACGCCGCGGCCAGAGGCGCCAGGCGGCCGCCGTCGTCGGGGATCGCCGCCCCTACCTCCGGCAGGACGGTGAGCGAGCTCGCCAGGGCGAGGAGGTCGCGGCCATTGCAGGCGGCCAGCGCCGCGCGGCCCGCGAGGCGTTCGAGGTCGCGCATCCGGCCGAGCAGGTCGCGCAGGCGCGCCCGCGCCTCCCCCTCCTCCACCAGCCGCGCCACCGCCGCCAGGCGCTGCTCGATCTCCGCGCGCCGCTGCAGGGGCCGCACCACCCAGCCGCGCAGGAGCCGTCCCCCCATGGGGGTGCGGCTCCGGTCGAGGACCCCGAGGAGCGAGCCGCGGCGGCGGCCGTCGCGCAGGGTACGCAACAGCTCCAGGTTGCGCCGCGAGTCGGGGTCGATGGTGAGGGCGTCACCGGGGGCGACGGCGCGTAGCCGCTGGATGTGGGGGAGTGCCTGCCGCTGGGTCTCCTCGGCGTAGGCGAGGAGGTGGACCGCCGCCGCCACCCCCACGGTGACCTCGCCGAGGCCGAGGCCGGCAATGTCGGCGACGCCGTAGCGGGCGGCGAGCTCCCTCTGCGCGCGCCCCACCGGGGGGAACGGCGTGTCGCTCACGGTCACCGCCACCTGGCGCGACCGCAGCCACGCCGCCGCCGCTCCCACCCCATCGTCCCCCGGCGGCACCACCACCTCGCGCGGCTCCAGACGGGCGAGCTCGTTGAACAGCGGCGCGTCGGGCGCCACCTCCAGACAGCCGAGCTCACCGGTAAGCAGATCGAGGAAGGCAACCCCTACCTGCCCTGCGCCGGGGCAGAGGGCGGCGAGGTAGGTGTTCTCCTTCTCCTCCAGGAGCGCCTCCTCGCGCACCGTCCCCGGGGTGACCACCCGGACGATCTTCCGCTCCACCAGCCCCTTGGAGAGCTTCGGGTCGCCGATCTGCTCCGCCACCGCCACCGTGTGGCCGGAGCGCACCAGCTTCGCCAGGTACCCCTCGGCGGCGTGGTACGGCACCCCACACAGGGGGATCGGCGCACCGTTGGAGCTGCCGCGCTGGGTGAGGGCAATCCCGAGGAGGTCGGCGGCGCGCACCGCGTCGTCGTGAAACATCTCGTAGAAGTCGCCCATCCGGTAGAAGAGGAGGGCGTCGCCGGCCTCCGCCTTCACCCGCAGGTACTGCTCCATCATGGGCGTGTGGCCCGAGGCGTTGGTCCGTGCCATGGCCGCGGAGGATACCCCACCGGGCGGGGCCGCGTTCAGCGGCGGACAGGTGGAAGGCATCCTAATCGGGATCGGGATCGGGATCGGGATCGGATCTCGTCCCGGTGCCTACGCCCGGCGGTGGACCCTCCTTCAGGACACCTCTGTCAGCGCCCAGAAACGTGGCCCAGCGGCACGGGCCGATTTCGATCCCGATCCCGATAGCGATCCCGATCTGGAACCGACGACTGTGGCCACATCGCGCCGTATTGACGGCAGCCTCCCAGGCCCCCCACTTCGCGGCCTTCGTGGTTTGGCCCCTCCGGGGGCTACCCCCGTCGCCGCTCGAAGGTCTCCATGAAGGCGACCAGCCGCGCCACCCCCGCCTCGGGCATGGCGTTGTAGATCGACGCGCGCATGCCTCCAACTAGGCGGTGGCCCTTGAGCCCGACCAGCCCCGCCTCCTTCGCCTCGGTAAGGAAGGTGGCGTCGAGCGCCGGGTCGACGAGGGTGAAGGGGACGTTCATCCGCGACCGGCTCTCCGGCTCGGTCGGGCAGTGGTAGAAGTCGGAGCGGTCGAGGAGGTCGTAAAGGAGGGCCGCCTTACGCCGGTTCACCGCCTCCATCGCCGCTACCCCGCCGCGCGCCTCCAGCCAGCGGGCCACCAACCCCACCATATAGATAGCGAAGGTGGGGGGGGTGTTGAACATCGAGTCGCCGGCCACGTGGGTGCGGTAGGCGAGCATGGTAGGAATGTCCGCCGCCGCCTGTTCGAGGAGCGACTCGCGGAGGATCACCAGGCAAACCCCGGCCGGGCCGAGGTTCTTCTGTGCCCCGGCGTAGACCATGGCGAAGCGCGACAGGTCGAGGGGCCGGGAGAGGATGTTGGAGGAGGTGTCGGCGATGAGCGGCACCTCGCCGGTCTCCGGGAGGTACGGGTACTCGGTGCCGTAGATCGTGTTGTTGGTGGTGATGTGGCAGTAGCGCGCCGCCGGGTCGAGGTCGAGCTCCTCCTGGCGCGGGATACGGGAGAACCCGGCCTCCTCACCCGAGGCGGCGACGCGCACGGTACCGAAGCGACGCGCCTCGGCGATCGCCTTCTTCGACCACACCCCGGTGTGGACGTAGTCGGCGCTGCCGCCACCCAGCAGGTTCATCGGCAGCATGGCGAACTGGAGCGACGCGCCGCCCTGGAGAAAGAGGATGCGGTACCCGTCGGGGAGGGCGAAGAGGCGGGCGAGGCGGGTCTTGGTCTCGGTGAAGATCGCCTGGTAGTCGTCGCCCCGGTGGCTCATCTCCATCACCGACATGCCGCGGCCGCGGTAGTCGGTGAGCTCCGCCGCAGCCTCCCGCAGGACCTCCTCGGGCATCGCCGCGGGGCCGGCGGAGAAGTTGTAGATGCGCGCCATGGGGGGCGGATTGTCGCGCCCGCAGGGGCCGACAACAAGATCGATGCGACGGAAAAGACGAGCTGCCAGCCGCGAATGGACGCAAATGGACGCGAATCGTATGGCCAAGAGATCGATGTGTCGCCGTCCCCCCTTCGAGGTCTTCGTGGTGTTGGCCGCTTGCCCGCTGCCCCACTCCCGTTGCCCCTTCGGGGCTGGTACGATCCGCCCCCTGTGAAGAGCGAGACCGACCAAGGCGAGGCGACCGCCCAGGGGATTACCTGGGATCTGAGCGACCTCTACGCCGCTCCCGACGATCCCCAGCTCACCGCCGACTTCGACGCGGTGGAGGAGGAGGCGACACGCTTCGAGGAGGAATATCGGGGCCGTCTCGCGGACGGTCGCCTCGATGGGCCGGCCCTCGCCGAGGCGGTGGCGGTGATGGAGCGGGTCTCCGAGAGACTCATCCGCATCCTCTCGTTCGCCCACCTCCTGTTTGCCGCCGACACGAGCGCACCGGCCCACGGCGCCTTCCTGGTCTCCTGCCAGGAGCGGCTCACCCAGATCCAGCGCCACCTCCTCTTCTTCGATCTCGAGTGGGCGGCCCTGCCGGAGGCGCAGGCCGAGGCGTTGCTCGCCGATCCGGCGCTCGCCCACTACCGCCACCACCTCGCCCGCGCCCGCCGCTACGCCCCGTACCGCCTCTCCGAACCGGAGGAGCTGATCCTCGAAGAGAAGGCGAACACCGGCGCCCGCGCCTTCATGCGCCTGTTTGACGAGAGCCTGTCGGCGATGCGCTTCTCCGTGGAGCGCGACGGCGCCACCGAGGCGCTGTCGGAGGAGGAGGTCCTGGCGCGGCTCCACGACCCGGATCGCGCCACCCGCGCCGCCGCCGCCGCCGGCCTCACCGCCGGGCTACGCGACCACGGGCGACTCCTCACCTTCATCACCAACACCCTGGTTCAGGACCACGCGGTGGACTGCCGCCTGCACCGCTACCCGGACGTGATGACCCCGCGCCACCTCGCCAACGAGACCACCGGCGAGGCGGTAGAGGCGCTGCTGGCGGCGTGCGAGAGCGGCGTTGGGATGGTGGCGCGCTACTACCGGCTGAAGCGGCGACTGCTCGGCCTGGACGAGCTCCTCGACTACGACCGTTACGCGCCCCTGCCGGCGGCGACCGCCTCCTTCACCTGGGGGGAGGCGCGGGAGATGGTCCTCTCTGCCTACGGCAGCTTCTCGCCGCGGATGGCGGAGATCGCCTCGCTCTTCTTCGAGCGGGGCTGGATCGACGCGGAGGTCCGGCCGGGCAAACGCGGCGGCGCCTTCTCCGCCTCCACCGTGCCGTCGGTCCACCCGTACGTCCTGCTCAACTTCCAAGGCCGCCCGCGCGACGTCCAGACGCTGGCCCATGAGCTCGGCCACGGGGTCCACCAGTACCTGGCGCGCGACCGCGGCCTGTTCGCCGCCGACACCCCGCTCACCACCGCCGAGACCGCCTCGGTCTTCGGCGAGATGCTCTCCTTCCAGGCCCTCAAGGGGCGGATCACCGAGCCGCGCGAGCGCCTGGCCCTGGTGTGCGGCAAGATCGAGGACAGCTTCGCCACCGTCTTCCGGCAGGCGATCATGAGCCGCTTCGAGCAGGCGCTACACCGGGCCCGCGCCGACGAGGGGGAGCTCACAACGGAGCGCATCGGCGAGCTGTGGATGACGGCGAACCGCACCATGTTCGGCGACTCCCTCACCCTCAGCGACGACTACGCCTGCTGGTGGTCGTACATCCCCCACTTCATCCACACCCCGTTTTACACCTACGCCTACAGCTTCGGAGAGCTCCTCGTCCTGGCGCTGTACGAACGCTACCGGCAAGTGGGCGACGCATTCGCCCCCGCCTACCTTAAAATGCTCGCCGCCGGTGGCTCCGATGCCCCGGAGCGGCTGCTGGCGCCGCTGGGGGTGGAGATCACCGCCCCCGATTTCTGGCACGGCGGCCTCGCGGTCCTCGACCGCCTGGTGGCGGAGGCGGAAGGGCTCGCGTCCTAGGAGCCTGTCGGACTTATGCACGATCTACTACGGAAAAGCGGATCTCGGCCCGGATCGCGCCCCGTTCTTCGTTGCATAGGCCCACTATGCGCCTCGAACGGGTCGCAATCCGGACTCGAGCCCGCTTTCCCTCGCCACGATCGCATAAGTCCGACAGACTCCGAGGCGGCCGGAAAATGACCTCCGCGCGGCCCGACCGCCGCGCCCCCCCACACAGGAAGCACGAGCGACACTATGAGCGACACCAAGAATGACACCAAGAACGATACTGGGAGCGTCCCAACCAGCGACACCATGAGCGACCCTGGGAGCGACCCTGGGAGCGACCCGGCGGCCAACACCGACCACCTGAGCGACCTGCGCTTCGACGAGCTCAAGCTCCCCGAGTCGGTCCAGGAGGGGATCCGCGACGCCGGTTTTACCCACTGCACCCCGATTCAGGCCCTCACCCTCCCCCCGGCCCTCAAGGGCGAGGGGGTAGCGGGCCAGGCGCACACCGGCACCGGCAAGACCGCCGCCTACCTGATCACCGCCTACAACACCCTCCTCAACCACGAACCGGTCAAGCTCACCGGCCGCGACGGGGAGAAGGCGGCACCGCGCTGTCTCATCCTCGCCCCCACCCGCGAGCTGGTCGCCCAGATCCACCACGACGCCGAGGTCCTCGGTGCTCACACCGGCCTGAAGATGGTGGTGATCTACGGCGGCATCGACTACGACAAGCAGCGCACCACCCTCTCCGAGGGGTGCGACATTCTGGTGGGGACACCGGGCCGGCTGATCGACTACTTCAAGCAGGGGATCTACACCCTCAAGGGGATCCAGGTGGTAATCCTCGACGAGGCGGACCGGATGTTCGACCTCGGCTTCATCAAGGACATCCGCTACTTCCTCCACCGGATGCCGCCGTACGACGAGCGCCAGTCGATGCTCTTCTCCGCCACCCTCGACCCGCGGGTGATGGAGCTCGTCTACGAGCACATGGACATCCGCGAGATGCTCGCGGTGGACACCGGTCGCAAGACCGCCTCCAAGGTGAAGCAGAACATGTACCACGTGGCGAGCGACGAGAAGCTCGCCCTGCTGCTGGGCATCCTCAAGAAGGAGACCCCCGAGCGCACCCTGGTCTTCGTCAACACCCGGCGCGAGGCGGGCTGGCTGGAGCAGCGGCTGATCCGCGCCGACTTCGCCGCCCGGGCCCTCACCGGCGACGTCGAGCAACGCAAGCGGCTCCGCTACCTGCGGCAGTTCATCGAGGGCGAGGTCGACATCCTCATCGCCACCGACGTCGCCTCGCGCGGCCTGCACATCCCCAACGTCTCCCACGTCATCAACTTCGACCTCCCGGATGACAAGGAGGACTACGTCCACCGGGTCGGGCGCACCGCGCGCGCCGGCGCCGAGGGGACCGCGATCTCGTTCTGCTGCGACCGCTACTGCCTCAACCTGCCGCCGATCCAGGAGTTCCTCAACTTCCCCATCGACACCTCCCTGCCCCCGGCGGAGCTCTTCGCCGACAAGGAGCTCGTGCGCCACGCCCTTGGCGGCCCGAAGGGGTTCGTGGAACGGGAGCGACGGCCGAAGGGGCGCCCGGGCGAACGTGGCGGGCGAAGCGGTGGACGCGGTAGTGATCGTGGCGGCCGGGGTGGCGGTCGCGGCGATCGCGAACGTCCCCCACGGCGCCGGTCGGCAGAGGGCTCCGGCACACCGCGTCCGGCGAAGGCCAAAGACGACACCCGCGCCGTTACGGCAACGACCCCCACCGACGGGCCACCGAAGCGCAAGCGGCGCAGACGCCGCCGCCGTGGTGGCGCCAATGCAGCCACGACCCCCACCACCGCACCCAATACGGGCAAGGGCGACGCATGAATCGCAAGGTCATCCTCTCCATCCTCGGCGTCGCCGCGGTGGTGGCGCTCTTCTACTACCTGTCGATCTCGGGCAACGCCTACGAGTGCAAGGTGACCGTGAAGTTCGCCGGCGCCACCCTCCACCGGACCGGCGGCGGCACCAGCGAAAAAGAAGCGATCCGCGCCGCCGTGGAGTCGGCGTGCGGCACCCTCGGGCTGGCCATGGACGAGCAGATCCGCTGCCAAAATACCCCGCCGGTCGAGGCGCAGTGCAAGGGGCCGTCGTCGGGGTACTAGCAACGTCCGACCCCTCCACGGGGCCACGGCGGTGGTAGGAGCGGCGTCCTCGCCGCGAAACGGGGCCTTTGGCCCCGCCGGCCCTGCGGGCCGGGATCGCCGCGGGGACGCGGCTCCTACCACATACCGCAAGCACACCTATAGGCTCGGAATTGCGAGCCAGCCAGTATCGGCGGATGCTGCGCCCTCTCGCGACGATCCATGGTGAGAAATGCGGCCGAGGGTTGGGATCCCAATTCTTCATGTCCT
>CAZRGD010000052.1:0-11321 GCA_964599505.1 uncultured Nitrospirota bacterium
ACGTTGAACGCAGCTCCCTCGCCTCCCTCCCCCTCGCGCCCTTGCGTTGAGCTCCGGCCTTCAACGTGCGGGCTTCGCTTGTTGTGTTTTGACGTCAGTCGAACACGTGCCGCCGACGGACGATCAAATAACACAATGAAACGAAGCCCCAATTCTGCGATGGCGGACTCGACCCTCGTGATCCGATGTAGATGCCTGCTACAGTGGGGTAAATTGGACTGCGGGTGAAGTCGCCAAGCAGCACCGTCATGAGCTGAGAGGAGGAGAGCATGCCACAGCGCAGGGAAATCATAGGTAGAACGCTCCTGCTGGTGGGGTGGATACTCGTCTGCGTCACCTCAGTGCAGGCACAGGGGCTCGAAGACGGAATGGCGGCTTTGGCCACAGGGGATTACCCAAAGGCGCTGAGTATTCTGAAGCCCTTAGCAGAGGAGGGCGACGCTGAGGCCCAGTTCAACCTTGGGGTGATGTACGACGACGCTGAAGACATTCTTGAGAACGATATGAAGGCAGTGCGTTGGTACCGTAAGGCCGCCGAGCAAGGCCACGCTCCAGCGCAGTACAGATTAGGGATTTTATACGCAAATGCCAGCAGACTCTCCGAAGACGATCCACGAGAGATGATGCGCTGGCTACGTAAAGCTGCCGAGCAGGGCTATGCCGACGCCGAATACGCCCTTGGTTTCATTTTCGCCAACGGTGTTGATAACGTCGAAGAGAATAGGTCGCAAGCGGCAGATTGGTATCGGAAGGCGGCCGAACAGGGTCATGAGCCTGCGCAGGTCAACCTTGGGAGGATGTACGTCGAGGGCCGGGGTGTGCCCCATGATGACGTGGAAGCGGTTCGCTGGTATCGCATGGCCGCCGAGCAGGGGAATGCTACCGCGCAGAGCGCCCTTGCCTTTATGTATGCCAACGGAAACGGCGTCCAGAAGGACGAGGCGGAAGCGGTGCGTTGGTGGCGCAAGGCTGCCAAGCAAGGGTATGCTATAGCCCAGAATAACCTGGGGGTGGCGTACGCCACCGGCCGTGTCGTCACCCACAGCCCTTCCGCCGCGGCTGACTGGTTCTACAAGGCGGGTCGGTCTTTTTTGGAAGAGCATGACCGACAGCAGGCTTTGGTCATGGTTGACGCCATCAACAAGGCCGCGCCGGGACACTTCCTCACCAAAAAATTACTTTCCGAGATCTATGCGAGTGATGAGGGCGAGGCATCTCCCGACGATTCCGAGGGTGTCTCACTGGGTACGGGATGGCGATGCGAGGCGGGCTACGTGGTAACCAACAACCATGTAATCGCTGGAGCTGAGAAGGTATTTGTACGACTACCAACCGGTGTGACCGTCGATGCGAAGGTGGTGGTCGCTGATCGGGCGAATGATCTCGCTCTCTTGGCTGTATCGGCTGTTAAGTTACGGAACGTTGGCGCACTCCCTATCGCCAACGATCAGGTGAGAGCTGGCACCAAGGTCTTCACCATCGGTTATCCGCACCCCGATGTGATGGGGGTCGCGCCCAAAGTCACGGACGGCATTGTGAGTGCGGTGAGCGGTATCCAAAACGATCCGCGCACCTATCAGATCACCGTACCGCTACAGTCCGGCAACAGCGGCGGGCCGTTGATCAATATGAATGGTGAGGTGGTGGGGATCGTCACCTCGAAGATCGATGCGGTGAAGATCTTCGAATGGACCGGCGATCTTCCGCAGAACGTCAATTACGCCGTCAAGGTTACTTATTTGAGGGCGTTACTCGATTCGTCAGATAGAAGCAACACGTCGATCGGGATGCTGCCGCGGACTCGTGGTACGCTGGAGGAGCTCGCAGCTCGTATCCAGAAATCCGTGGTGATCGTGGTTGCAGAGGGAGCTATAGGCGAGTGACCGTCACCAGTCTCATGACCCTCCCACCATCTCGGTGGCCGAGGTTCTTACCAAGGAGAGTTCCCATGAAGGCCATCTCGACACTCCTAGCACTCTTCTTTGCTTTGGAGGCTCCTGCCATCGCTTGCCGGTTCGACACCGACTGCAATCCGGGTTCCCGGTGCATCAAGAAATCCGGGTCCATCTACGGCATCTGTGCAGGGGGATCATTTCCCGGCAACCGAAACGATCGTGTCCCTGTGGATGCACCGCTGGACCCCAACCGGACCTATGGCGACACATGTCGATTTGACACCGACTGCGGGCCGGGTTCCGAATGTGTCAAGGAGAGTGGGATCTACGGCGTGTGCGTGAAGCAGTAAAACATCGGGGACTGTTCTTTACTTTCATATAGACGGGAGGGGACGTACTTCCGCTATTTCCATTACCCGAAAAGACCGCGCACCGACGGTGATCCCGACAGGAACGGAAATATCGGAAGTGCGTCCCCTGGGCCTGGCCACCAAGGCTCCGGGCCGACGACCAATCCTGCCCCCTCACCACCAGCGACGCAGGATCCCCGGTGGCCCCCTCCGCGTCTCCACCCCTCTGCGGCTCTGCGTTGACGCACTCCCCTCGCGCCCCGGTCACCTCCCCCGGCTTACCCCTTCCTGTTTCCCTTCGTACCCTTGGCACTTTTCTTCCGGCTATCTCCGCTCTGAAACCCCACACGGCGTTTGTTCTGCGCCGGTGGTTCCGTCAGAGCACGGAGGGCGTCGAAGACGACCTTGAACTGGGCGTCATACCTGTTTTCCAAGGCTGCGATCTTGTGGGCGAGGTCTTTGTGGGTGATGAGCATCTGCCGGAGGCGGACGAAGGTGCGCATGATCTGGACGTTCACGGCCACGGCCCGCTTGCTACGCAGGACACTGGAAAGCATGGCAACGCCTTGCTCGGTGAAGGCGTAGGGTGGATAGCGACGGCCACCCCAGGAACTTGAGGTCGCAGATTGTGACCTCAAGTGGTCGTGCTCCTTCTTCGTGAGTTGGAACCCGAAAAGACCGCACCCCGACGGTAATCCCGACAGGAACGGAAATATCGGAAGTGCGTCCCCTGGGCCTGGCCACTGCTCGATGTGGGCCTCGGTGGTGCCGTGGTAGTCGAGGCAGCCCGACCAGAAGGGGGGCCGGCCCCGCGTCTCCTCCGAGACCCGGGCAAAGAGCCCGCAGTCCGGCCGGCGCTTGCGGATCTCCGCGTCGCTCTCCACCCCCGCCTCGCGCAACCCCTGCCGGTAGACCGACCAGATGGCGGAGCAGTCGCGGCCGATGATCCCCTTGAAGCGGCTCTCGCCACGGACGAACCCCGCCTCCTGGCGGAAGGAGCCCATACAGCGGAAGACCTCGTCGAAGGAGGTCGGATCCACCTTCTCAAAGCAGTCCACCCCGCGCTCCTCTCGCCTCGCCTGGAGCCGCTCCTGCGCCCGCAGGGCCCCGGGATCGAACCTGAGCGTGTACTTCTTCTGCCGCGGCATGAAGCTGAACTCCAGCGAGTAGACCGGGTGCTCCAGGTTGCTCATCAGCCTGCCCGAGGCCCGGGGCCGCCTCTTCGGGATCCGGCAGGTGCCGACCGCGCTGGCGAAACGCCTCTGGATCGCGCGCGCCTCGTCGCGGAACTTGAGAGAGGCACCCTTCGGCGCGCTCTCCTGGACCGTGATCGCCCGCACCACGCCCTCACGCGCCTTGACCCGCACCACCTTCACGACCCGCCTCCCGGATCGCAGGCGATAGGCACCGCGCTCCTTGACGAAGCCCCTCCGGCCTGATCTCGGTGCTGTTCGGCCTCTCACCCCTGGTCACCAGCCTGCTGGCGGTGGTGTGGTTGGGGGAGCGAGCCCTGCAACCCGCCAAGGTGGCGGGGATGGTGCTGGGCCTCACCGGCCTGTCGGTGATCTTCACCGGCGGCGCCGAGCTGGGGAGCGCCCACGCCACGGCCGGGGTGACGGCGCTGTTGCTGGCGGTGCTGATCTACTCCACCAGCCTGGTGTGGATGAAGCGCATCGACGACGACAGCCCGGCCCTGGCCACCACCACCGGCAGCCTGCTGGTCGCCTTGCCCCTATTCACCGCCGCCTGGCTGATGACCGACGGCCACCTGCCCCACGCCCTGCCGCCACGCACGGGTGCGGCCATCGTCTACCTGGGGGCATTCGGCTCGGTGGCCGGCTTCGCCCTCTACTACCACATCATTCGCCACCTGGAGGCGGGCAGCGTGGCCCTCATCACCCTGGTGACGCCGGTGTTCGCCCTGCTACTCGGCAACGCCGCCAACGGAGAGCCCATCACCCCCCGCATCCTCCTCGGCGCCGCCTGCATCACCGCCGGCCTCGCCATGCACCAGTGGCAAGCAATCGCCGCCGCGTCGTGGCACGTACGCGACTGACCCCAGGGCTATGGAGTGGGTCATGCCTTGCTCTCCGTGTGGTCGCTCGACATCCGCCGCTGGCGGCTCACCTCGTAGAGGAGGCAGGCGGTGGCCGCGGCGACGTTGAGAGTCGTGAAACCGCCCGCCGGGGTGAGGGTGACGGTGGCGTCGGCGGCGCGGATCAGGCTGGTACGCACGCCGCTCCCCTCACCGCCGAGGATCACCCCCACGGCGCCGGTGAGGTTGGCCTTCGCCGCCGGCTGCGGGGCGGACTCGTCGGCGGCGAAGATCCACACCCCCGCCGCCTTCAACCGCTCCACCGCATTGAGGATGGAGCCGACCGCCACCACCGGGATCCGCTCGGCGGCGCCGCTTGCCACCTTCACCGCCGCCGGGGTCAGCGCCGCGCTGCGGTGGCTCGGGGCGACCACCGCGTCCACCCCGAAACAGGCGGCGGTGCGCAGGCAGGAACCGAGGTTGTGGGGGTCCTGAACCCGATCGAGCAACAAAACGAGGGCGTCGGCGCGCCCCTCGAATCGGGCCACGAGGGTGGCGATATCCAACCGAGGAAGGGCCGTGGCGAGTAAGAGGCACCCCTGGTCGCCGCCCTGGGGGGCGTGGACCCGAATCTCCTCGGCGGTGGCGCGCCGGACTCGTACTTGGCCCTCCTCCGCCAGATTCCTGAGCCGCACCGTCGCCTCCCCCTCCTTGCGCGCCAGCCACAGCTCCCGGCCGCGACCGGCCGCGAGCGCCGCCTCCACCGCGTGGAGGCCGTAGACCGGGGTGAGCGGTTCGGGACGACGAGACATCGGGAAGGTGCGGGAGAAGGCGGATGAGGGCTGATGGATGGGTAGTGGTGGTGGTGGTCTACGACCGACGCCAATGATGGATGAGTCGTTTTATCTCGGCACATCGGCTGGTCCGAAGGGCCAACCAGCCGTCATCTCCCTCACCCCCCATCCCTGCACGCGCAGCGTGCCTCACGCTCGCCGCCAGGTGGTCTTGCCGCCGCCGTCCTCCAGGACGATGCCGGCGGCGGCGAGCTCGTCGCGGATCGCGTCGGCGCGGCCCCAGTCCTTCGCCTCGCGCGCCGCCAGCCGGTCGGCGATCTTGGCCACGATCTGGGCCTCGTCGAGGTCAACCCCGGCGTGGAACCATTCCTCGGGATCGTCCTGAAAGAGGCCGAGGACCGCACCGAGACGCCGCACCTCCGCCGCCATGGCGGCGGCCACCGCGCGTCCCGCGTCGCCGTCACCCTCGGTGAGGACCCGGTTGAAGAGGCGCACCCGCTCGAAGATTGCCGCCAGGGCCGCGGCGGTGTTCACGTCGTCGTCCATGGCGGTGTCGAAGTCGGTCTCCAGCCCTTCTACCGCCGCCACCAGCTCCGCCGGTGCCTCGCGCCACCGCTGCGGCGCCGCCGGTGCCGTCTGCCTGAGGAAGGTATAGACCCGATCCACCGCCGACCGCGCCTCCACCAGCGCCCGGTCGGAGAAATCGATCGGCGAACGATAGTGGGTGGAGAGGAGGAAGAGGCGCACCACCTCCGCCGGGAAGCGGTCGAGGATCTCGCGGATGGTGAAGAAGTTGCCCAGGGACTTGGACATCTTCTCGTTGTCGATGTTGACGAAGCCGTTGTGGACCCAGCAGTGGGCAAAACCGGCGCCGGCGCCGCAGCTCTGGGCAATCTCGTTCTCGTGGTGCGGGAAGAGGAGGTCGCGGCCGCCGCCATGGATGTCGAACTCACGCCCGAGGATCGCCATCGACATCGCGGAGCACTCGACGTGCCACCCGGGCCTCCCCGGACCCCACGGGCTCTCCCACGCCGGCTCCCCCGGCTTACTCCCCTTCCACAGAGCGAAGTCGAGGGGATCCTCCTTCACGTCGTTCACCTCGATCCGGGCGCCCGACTCGAGCTCGTCGATCCGCTTCCCGGAGAGCTGGCCGTAGTCCGCGAAGCGGCGCACCCGGTAGAAGACATCGCCGCCGGCGGCGTAGGCTAGGCCGCGCTCCTCCAGGTCACGCACCAGGGCGATGATCTCGTCGATGTGGTCCGTCGCCTTCGGCTCGATCGTCGCCGGCTGCACCCCCAACGCCCCCATGTCGCGCTCGTGGGCCTCGATGTACCGATCGGCGATCTCCCGCCACGACACCCCCTCCTCGTTGGCGCGGCGGATGATCTTGTCGTCGACGTCGGTAAAGTTGCGCACGTAGGTGACCTTGAGCCCCCGATGCTCCAGGAAGCGACGCAGGACATCGAAGAAGACCGCCCCGCGCGCGTGGCCCACGTGACAGTCGTCGTACACCGTCACCCCGCAGGCGTAGATCGACACCTCCCCCTCCCTCAGGGGGACGAGCTCCTCCTTCTTGCGGGTCAACGAGTTGTAGAGGTGCATAAGTGCTCCGGGCGGTAGAAGCCGGGGCTGCCCCCTGGAGCCGACGAGCGGACTTGAACCGCTGACCTGCGCATTACGAATGCGCTGCTCTACCGGCTGAGCTACGTCGGCTGCAAGGGGGCCGGGTTTATACCGTCTCGGGCGGCGCGGTGCCAGATGGGCGGGAGTCGCAACCGGTGTCGGGCTCGATGCCAATCGCCCGCCAGAGGGTGTTCTGGGCTTGCTGCACCCGGGCCAGGAGGGCCTGCTGCGCCGCCATCAGGGTGGCGATCTCGGGCTGGGCGCGGGCCGCCTCCAGGGCGGCGGAAAGCGCCCCGGCGCCATCGGCGGTGGGGTCGGCGGCGTAGGCTCCCTGGGCCTCCAGGTAACGACGCAACAGGGTGGCGGCCGCCGGGTCGCCGGCGACCTGCGCCTCGGCGTCGCGCATCCGTGCCATCTCGTCGCTCGCCGTCAGGGCGGCGGCGAGCTCGGCGGTCTTGGTCTCGATGGGGTCGGCCATGGGGTGATAGGGGCTGTGGTAGGAGCGAGCTCCCGCTCGCGATCTGGGCCCCACGGGGCCCACCGCGGCCCTCGGCCGCGGATCGCCGGCAGGAGCCGGCTCCTCCATTTCGATGAAATCCGTCCTTCGCAAAACCTACGGCACGTGGAGGTTGCGCACCACTTGGCCGTGATCACCGAGGGGGGGGTGGCGCTTGCCGTCCACGGTGAGGGTAACACCGCCGGCATTGCCGACGGTGAGCTCGAAGCCTTTACGAGCCGCGAGCTTGACCCGATCGCCGGGGACGAGCATGAACTCCTTGGTGGTGGTGCCGTCGATCTTCACCGCCAGCCAGCTCCGCTCGTGCGCCTCGACGATGATGTGGTGGCCGGCTGCGCGGGCGGGGACGGCGGTGGGAGCCGGGAGCGGCGGCGGCGTGGGTGCGTACCGCGGCGGCGGGGTGGTGAGGGTCGCCACCGGGGGTGCGGTAAGGGTCGGCGGTCGCGGTAGAACCACCTGCGGCGGCGACGGCGCGGCGAGCTCCTTCGGCGGCAGGGTGTCGAGAATCGGCCCGTTGGTAGTGCGGTTCTTGTGGGTCCGCACCGGCTTCGGGACGTCGGCGGCGAGCGTCCGGGCCATGTTCTCCCGGTAGGTGATCGACTTTTCCTTCGGCGCTGACAGGAGCTGGGTGAGGAGGTAGATGCCGACGATGACCAGCAGCCCCGCACCCACAACGCTGCCGAGCAGGAGGGAGTGGCCGCGAACGCGGTTGCGCCCCTGGTGGACACCGAAGATGCCGCCGACGACGAGGTCCTGGCGCCGGTCACGCATCCGCGAGTCGTCCGCCGGGCGGAGGATCCGCTCGACGATCGCGCCGGTGGTCTGCGGCGTCGACACCGGCTCCGGCGTCGCCGCCTGCGCCTCGGCCGCCGCCTGCTGATCGAGCGCCTCCTGGTAGCGCTGCAAGATGTCATTCGCCTCCAGGCCAATGAAGGCGGCGTAGGAGCGCAGGAAGCCACGCACGTAGATGGGCGACGGCAGGCCGCCGTGCTCCCCCGCCTCGATCACCTCCAGAAACTGGCGCTTCACCTTGGTCTCCTCGCTCACCTCGGCGAGGCTGATACCGCGCATCTCTCGCTCGCGGCGGAGGTACTGACCCAGGGTGGAGAAGGGATTGGGCATGGGGATACGGGAGGGAGGGAGGGGGCCGGACGCGCTACTCGAGGATGTCGATCTGCCGCGCGATCGCCTCACGCACGGTGGGATCCTGGGCGAGGCGCTGCCCCTCCTTGAGGGTGCGGAGGGCGGCCCGGTAGTCGCGGCTGCGGATGAGAAGCTTGCCCAATTCGAGACGGATTCGAGCACTGGTGGGAAAGCGTGTCAATGCGCCGTCCAGGAGGCTACGCGCCTCTCCGACCCGGCCGCCGCGCACCATCAGGTCAGCGAGGGCCACATAGGCGGGCTGGTAGGTGGGGTTGGCCTGCATCGCCGCTTTTAGCTCAGAGATCGCCGCGGCGTCGTCACCCTGACGGGCGTAGAGGCGGCCGAGGTTGGCGTGGGCCACTTCCGGGGTGGCGTAGCCGGGGGCGGC
Organism: uncultured Nitrospirota bacterium; assembly: GCA_964599505.1. Classification (GTDB taxonomy): domain Bacteria; phylum CG2-30-53-67; class CG2-30-53-67; order CG2-30-70-394; family CG2-30-70-394; genus CG2-30-70-394. The sequence goes on from CAZRGD010000052.1 coordinate 8,746, forward strand.
GAGGGCGCCATGGAAGGCGTCCACCGCCTCGGCGTCTTTGTGTTGCAGGGAGTAGAGGGTGCCGAGGCTGTTGTGAGCCGCGCCCATGGTCGGGTCGAGACGCAACGCCTCTTTGATCGACGCCTCCGCCTCGGCGTAGCGGCTCAGACGGAGATAGGCAAGGCCCAGGAGGTGGTGGGTGGCGGCGCTGGTCGGGTCGAGGTCACGGGCGTGGAGGAGGTCGCTAAGGGCGGTGCTGTTCTGACCGATCGCCAGCTCACGGCCGCCGATGTCGCGAAACTTGGCGGCCACCTTGGTGTCGTCGCCCTTGACGGGCGGCGCGGTGGCGCAGGCGGCGACGAGGGCCGCCAGCAGGATCACGGCGAGAGGACGGAACATGCGGGTCACGGCTCCAAGACCACCGCGAGCGCCGCCAGCCGCGCCGGCGAAATCGCCTCTTTCGGGGTGAGCAGGGCGGTCTCCGCCGCCCGCGCGCAGCTACACGGACGTCCCTCGACCCCGTCACCGATCAGCGCCAACAGGAGCTTGCGGGCGAGGTCGACGTTTGCCTGCAGGGTGGCCAGGACGTCCGCCGCCTCCACCCCCTCCTCCTCCGCGCGCCAGCAGTCGTAGTCGGTCGACATGGCCAGGGTGGCGTAGCAGAGCCCCGCCTCCCGCGCCAGCTTCGCCTCGGTGGCGTTGGTCATCCCGATCACGTCCATCCCCCAGCTTCGGTAAAGGTTGGACTCGGCACGGGAGGAGAACTGCGGCCCCTCCATCCCGAGGTAGGTGGCCCCCTCGTGGCAGGTGGCGCCGGCGTCACGGGCGGCGGCGGCGAGGCGGGCGGAGAGGTCGGGACAGACCGGATCGGCCATGGAGACGTGGCCGACGACGCCGTCACCGAAGAAGGTGGAGGTGCGGGAGAGGCTGCGGTCGACGAACTGGGAGACCACCACCATGTGGCCGGGGACGATCTCCTCCCTGAGCGACCCGACCGCCGACACCGACACGACCCGCCGTACGCCGATCTTCTTGAGGGCGTAGATGTTGGCGCGGTAGTTGATTTCGGACGGCAGCAGGCGATGATTGCGACCATGACGCGGCAGGAAGCAGACGTCGACCCCGTTCAGGCGGCCGCACAGCAGCTCGTCCGACGCCTCCCCGTAGGGCGTCTCCACACGCTGCCACTGCGCCCCCTCCAGCGCCTCCATCTGGTAGAGGCCGCTACCGCCGATCACCCCGATCATCGTTGTCCGTCTCCTGCCCGGCCCCGCTGGAAAATCAACGGGGTACGGGGGCGGGAGGCTATCACCCCGGACGGTCGGTCGCCACGGCCGCCAGCCGAGCATCATTGTCGGAAGATCATCTCGCGCAGAGACGCAGAGGCGCAGAGGGAGAGGTGGCCCGTCGGCACGGAGGCGCGCCACGCGACGCCCCTCACCACCATCTATAACCTAGATTCTGCACTCCTTCGAGCACCGAGGGCGTCGAGGCAGGTCCTTAAGCAAGGCGGCGAGACGATTTCGGCGCAGGCGTACTTGAGGTACGGCGAGCACGAAATTGGTGAAGCCAACGCCGCAGAAGGGCCTGAATCGGCGGCCGAATGCCGAAGGAGTGCAGAATCTAGGTATAACCCTCGTTTCCGAAATGTGGCGCTTCACGTGCCTTCGTGGACACCCTGCCTTCCTGGCTGGCAAGAACCCTGTGGTGATCGCCTGAGACGTTGCCCCCTCCCCTTTCGTACCCTCCGCGCCTCTGCGCCTCTGCGCGAGGCCCGGTCTTCCAGGCCCGTTCGGCAGCCATGATCCTCACCGCGGACTGGCTGTGGGCGGGGGCGGGCCATGCGCTGGAGGACGCCGGGGTGCGGATCGTCGACGGCACCCTCGCGGCGGTGGGTGGGCGGCCGGACCTCACCCCCCTCGCCGAGGCGGGGGAGGAGGTTCGCCACCTGGAGGGAGCCTGCCTCCTGCCGGGGCTGATCAACGCCCACACCCATCTGGAGCTCGCCGCCCTCGGCCCTGAGCGGCCGGTGGCCCACGACTTCGTGGGCTGGCTCCTCACCCTGGTGGAGCACAAGCGATGGCTGGAGCCCGGAGAGGCAGCGCAGGCGGCGGCCGCGGCGGTGGCCACGCTAGTGGCCGCGGGCACCACCGGGGTGGGCGACATCGCCTCGGTCGACGTCGCCCAGGCGTCGCTCTTCGCCTCCGGCCTGCGGGTACGGCTGGACCTCGAGCTCCTCGCCCTCGACCCGGCGCGCGCCGAGGGTGCCCTCGCTCGCCTCGCCGACCGGTACCAGGCGGTGGGGGCGGCCAATCCCGCCGGCCCCCTCACCCTCGGGGTCTCGCCGCACGCCCCCTACACCCTCTCCGACCGTCTCTGGGAGCGGCTTGGCGCGTGGCGCCGCCTCCACCCGGCACCGCTCACCGTGCACATGGCCGAGTCGCGCGCCGAGGTGGCGCTCTTCGCCCACGGCGGCGGCCCCCTGGTAGAGCGCTTCTTCCCCTCCGTTGGCTGGGGCGACCTCCCCCTGCCGGCGGGTCCCTCCCCGCTGGCCCCCCTCGCCCGCCACGGGGCGCTCGACGGGGCGCTCCTCATTC
>CAZRGD010000053.1:0-8800 GCA_964599505.1 uncultured Nitrospirota bacterium
GCGGGCAGGAGCCCGCTCCTACCGGTTGCGGTGCGCTCATCCTCATCGTCATCTCATTGGTCGCCACCGGCGGCCGTCCATCCCTAGCCCCTAACCCCTAGTCCCTACCCCCTGGGGCCGAAGGCCCCTTCGCCACTACCACCTCCACGGAGAGGCCGGGCACCAGCTCCGGGTGGTCGGCGAGGTCGTCGATGGTGATCCGCACCGGGACCCGTTGGGTCACTTTGGTGAACTCGCCAGCGGTGATGTCGCGCGGGATGAGGGCAAAGGCGGCGGCGGAGGCGGGGCCGAGCAGGGTGATGCGGCCGGTGAGGTCCACCCCGGGGAGACGATCGACGCGCAGCTCCACCGCCTTGCCCACGGCGAGATGGCGGAGCTTGGTCTCCTCGAAGCGTGCCTCCACGTAGCGGCTCGCCGGGTCGTAGAGGCCGATGACCGGTCGCCCCGGGGTGGCGAGGTCACCCACCTCGGCGAGCCTGCGCGCCACCACCCCGTCCATGGGGGCACGGATCGTGCACCACGCCAGCGCCAGATGCGCCTGGGCGACCGCCGCTTCCGCCTGGCGCACCTGCTCCTGGCCGGTGGCCACCGCCGCCTCAGCCTGGCCAATGGTGGTCCGTGCCGCCTCCGCCTCCGCCAGTCGCGCCTCGGCGAGCCGCACCTGCGCCTGCGCCGCCTTCAGGTCGGCGCCGGCGGCGACGGCGGCGGTCTCCACCTCCTCGAAGCGGGCCCGCCCCACCGCGTGCTCGTCGATCAGGGCCTGGAAGCGGGTGAGCTGGCGGCCCCACCGGTCGCGACTGGAGCGTGCCTTTGCCACCTGTGTACGTGCCGCCGCCACCATCGCCCTGGCCGCGGCGATCGCCGCCGGGACCCGGCGGCGGGCCAACAGCAGCCCCTGGCGTGCCTGCTCCACCCCGGCTCGGGCGGTGGCCACCGTGGCCTGCACCTGCTCCACGCGCCGCTCCTGCTCGGACGGGTCGATCTCCACCAGGGGATCACCCTTGTGAAGCTCCTGTCCCTCGACTACCCGCACCGCGAGGATCTTGCCCGCCACCTGTGGCGCCACGTTGGCGATCTCCGCCTCGACGAAGCCCGCATTGGTGGTCACGTGGCCGATCCGCCACACCACCCAGCGGCCTCCCCACACGAGACCGGCGACCAACACGAGCAGCAGCACGAGACGCATCGGCCAGGTACGTGGTCGCTTCGCCTCCTGGGGGTCGGCCGCGGGGGCCGGAGTCTCGTCAGCCATGGTCCGCCTCTCTCTCTTGCAGGGCGGCCTTCGGCGCCGCCTCCTCATGGGCCACCACCGCGGCGGTGACGTCACGGCCGGCCAGATTCTCCAGGGCGAGGCGGGCGGCGACCCGCTCCGCCACCGCCACCGCCAGCCGCTGGCGAGCGGCGACCGCCACCGCCTCGGCGTCGAGGAGCTCGCGGTTGGTGATCAGCCCCTCCTTGTAGCGCAGGCGTGCCTGGCGCAACGCCTCCTCCGCCGCCCGGCGTGCCGCGGAGCTGGCGGTCACGGCCTGGCGCGCCGCGGTCAGGCGGGTGACGCCGTCGGCCACCTCGCGGCGGATCTGGCGACGCATGGCGTCGAGCTGGGCGGCGACACCACGGGCCGCGGCCTCCTGTTCCGCCGCCTGCGCCTTGGCGAGCCCCCCCTCAAAGATCGGGATGCGTACCGCCACCTGCGCCTCGGCGTTGTTCTGGTGGAGCTGGAAGTCGTCCTCCACGTGGCTCGCGCCGCCGGTGAGCAGGAGGCTCGGACGCCGGCCGGCCCTCGCCGCCTCGGCACGGGCGGTGAGCGCCTCCACCTGCCCTTGGAGGGCGGTAAGCTCCGGTCGCTGCCTTTCGGCGCGTGCCACCCACGCGGCGGTGTTCATGGAGGGGGGCTTCGCCAGCTCCGGCAGGGGCGCCACCGCCGTTACCGTTTCTCCCACCAGCTCCCCGAGGGAGGCGAGGGCACGGGCCTCGCGGGCGTGGGCATCGATGAGGACCAGACGGGCCTGGGCCGCCGCCGCCTGGGCCTGCAACCGGTCCGCCTCCGGGAGCTGCTCCTGGTCCACCAGGGCCCCGACCTGGACGACCACCGCATCGAGCTCCTCCACCTGCTTCACTGCCGCCTCGGTGAGGCGCGCCGCCGCCACCGCCCCGGCGTACGTCTCGATCGTCGCCCGCTCCACCACCCGCGCCGCCGTCTCCCGCCCTGCGGCCGCGGCCTCGCGGGCGTGGCCGGCGGCGGTCAGGAGCGCCCGGGTGCGCCCACCGTCCCAGAGGAGCTGGGTGAGCTCCACCGAGGCGACCCACACGTCGCGCTCACTCGCCGGGAAGCCCAAGGGCTCGGGGTTACCGAAGGTGCCGGCCGCGACCCGGATCCCCGGGTCGCGGGCGCGCTCTACGAAGCTGCCGGCGAGATCGAGGTGAGGCCGAAAGGCGGCGCGTGCCTGGTCCGAGAGGGTGGCGGCCTCGTCGATGGCCGCCGTCGCCGCCGCCACCGCCGGCCCACTGCGGGCGAGGGTGAGGGCGCGGCCGAGGGTGAGTGGCTCGGCCGCCGCCGGCGCCGCCGGGAGCCACAGGAGGAGGGTAGGGAGGAGGAGCGCGAGCAGCCGGTTCATGGGGTGATTCCGTGGAGAAGCAGGTCCATCAGGACCGGGAGCTGATCGGCCAGAGGCCGGTCGGTGCGCTCGACCACCCACTGGAAGATGAAGGCGTTCATCAGGCCGGCGATGGCGTGGGTGATCTCGGCGGGTGGGTGGTCCTTTACCTCGCCGCGCGCGATTGCCTCCACGACGATCGACTCCATGAGGTCGAGGTGGCGGTTGTAGATCCGGTTGACCGCCTCCCCCAGGTCGTCCTTCACCGTCCACTCGAGGCCGGAGCGGGTGGCGATGAAGAGCTGGAAGAAGGCGCGGTGGGTCTCGAAGAAGGCGACCACCCGCTCGACCACCGCGATCAGCCGCGTCAGCCCCGGCGCGGCCCCCGCCGAGGCCGCCTCGACCGCGGCGAAGAGGTCGGCGGCGCGCTCCTCGATGAGGGTGAAGTAGATCTGCTCCTTGGCCGGAAAGAAGGTGTAGATGGTGGCCAGGGGAAGCTCGGCCGCCTCGGCGAGGGCCGCCATCGTGGTCCCCTGGTAGCCGCGCTCGTGGAAGAGGGCCTCGGCGGCGGCGAGGAGCTCCCCGCGGCGGGCGGCGCGCTCCCGCTCACGGCGGCTCGGAGGGGTGGGGACGGCGGGGATCACGACCGGTGGAGTGTGGAATGACGTATTCGTAATTTCAATAGCAGAATGTGAATTCTATTTAGGGATGCCAAGCCGGGTAGGGGCAAGGTAGGAGCGAGCTCCCGCTCGCGATTCGGGGCCACAGGCCCCGCCGGCCCTTTGGGCCGGATCGCCGGCGGGAGCCGGCTCCTACCTCGCGTCGTAGCCGCGGCGGCCGACGGTGGTGAGCAGCGAGAAGGCGGCGGGGACGAGCACGAGGGTAAAGAGGGTGGAGACGATGAGGCCGCCCACCACCACCCCCCCGAGCCCCCGGTAGAGCTCGCTGCCGGCGCCGGGGAAGAGGATGAGCGGCAGCATCCCGGTGACCGTGGTGGCCACCGACATGAAGATGGGACGCACCCGGGTGGTCACCGCCTCGCCGAGGGCGGCGTGGGGCTCGACGCCTCCGCGGCGGAGCTGGAGCGCCCGGTGGACGATGAGGATGGCGTTGTTCACCACCGTGCCGGCGAGGAGGATGAAGCCGACCATGGTGAGCATGTCGAGCGCCTGGTAGGCGATCAGGTGGCTCACCAGCCACAGGCCGAGGAAGCCGCCGGCCACCGCCAGGGGGACGGAGAAGAGGATCGCCACCGGGAAGAGGAAGGAGTCGAAGAGGGCGGCCATGAGGAGGTAGGTGATCGCCACCGCGAGGGCGAAGTTGCCCTTCACCACGTCGAAGGTGGTGCGCAGGCGGTCGGCGGTGCCCGAGAGGTGCGCCCGCACCGCGCCGCCGAGACGGCCCTCTTCCCGCAAGGGGGTGATCACCTCGTCGCGGATCTGCGTCATCGCCGCCGCGAGGGGCACGGTGCGCGGCGGCCGGACCTGGAGGGTGATGGCGCGCTCCCGTTCGAGGTGGTGGATCTCCGCCGGGCCGGGGGCGAGCCGCAGGGTGGCGAGGTCGCCGATCGGGACGATCCGGCCGCCCGGGGTGCGGATCGGCAGCCGCGCCAGGGTCTGGGTGTGGGCGACCGCCGCCGGGTCGCCGGTGAGCCGCAGGTCGATCTCCTCGCCGTCGACGCGCACGGTGGTGGCGCGCACCCCGTCGACCACCGCGTCGACGGTGAGCGCCAGGTCGCGGGCGCTCATCCCGAGGTCGGCGAGACGCAGTCGCTTCGGGGTGAGGCGGAGCTCCGGGTTGCCGAGCTCGAGCCCCGGGGTGGGTCGGACCTGGGCGCCGGGGAGGCGCTCGCGCAGGCGGCCGTAGGCGTCACGCGCCACATCGAGGATCGGCTCCAGCTCACTGCCGGTGATCGCCAGGTCGATGGCCCGCCCCCCGGAGACGACCCGGCCGAAGAGCGACGCCTGGGTGACCACCGCGATCATCCCCGGCTCCCGCGCCAGGCGCGCCCGGACCACCGGGATCAGCTCGCGTACCCGCGACGGGTCGCGCGCCGCGAGCCCCATGAAGAGGCGCCGTGGCGAGGTGACGGAGAAGAAGTTGGCGATCGCCGGGGCGCCGTGGCGCGCCGTGGCGTCGTCGCCCCACAGGGGGGCGAGGTCGCGCTCCACCCCGTCGGAGATGCGCTGGAGCTCCGCCAGGTTCATCCCCGGCGGCGGCAGGAGCATGGCGATGAGGAGGTTGCGGTTGCCGGTGGGGAGGTACTCGGGGGGCGGCGCCAGGGCGACGGCGAGGGCGACGGCGACGGCGGTGAGTCCGGTGAGGGTGGCCAGGCGCAGCAGGGGCCGGCGGCTCACGGTGGTGGCCGCTCCACCGATCGCGGCGGCGACCCGCGACGGCGCCCCCCGGCGCTCGGCCCGGTCGGCCCGGCCGCTGGAGAGCAGCAGGGCGGCGAGGGAGGGGATCACCGTCACCGAGACGATCAGGGAGAACCCCACCGCGCCGCAGATGGCGATGGCGAGGTCGCGGAAGAGCTGCCCCGCCTCCTGGGCGACGAAGAGGATGGGAAGGAATACGGCGATGGTGGTGAGGGTCGAGGCGAGGACCGCCCCCCACACCTCGCGGGTTCCCTCCAGCGCCGCCTGTGCCGGGCTCTCCCCCTGCTGGTGGTGGCGGAAGATGTTCTCCAGCACCACGATGGCGTTGTCCACCACCATGCCGGTGGCGAAGGCGAGGCCGGCCAGCGAGATGACGTTCAGCGTCCGGCCGGTGGCGCGCATCACCAGGAAGGTGCCCATCACCGAGATCGGGATCGACACCGCCACCACCGCGGTGGGGCGCACCGCGCGCAGGAAGAGCAGCAGGACGCCGATGGCCAGGGAGCCGCCGAGCCAGACGTTCTGCACCACCAGGTGGATGGCGGCGCGGATGTAGCCGGTCTCGTCGTAGACCTGCTCGAGGATCAGGCCGCGATCGGCCAGGGGCCCCGCGTTGAGCTCCGCCACCGCCCGCTTCAGCCCCGCCATCACCTCGATGACGTTGGCGCCCGGCGCCCGCAGGCAGTTGAGGGCGATGGCCTGGACGCCGTTCTGGTGGACGACGGAGGTGGCGCGGGCGTAGGCGAGGCGCGTGGTCGCGATGTCGCCGACGGTGATCCGCTCGCCGCCGGCGGTGGCGATGGCGACCCGCGCCACCTTCTGAGGGGTGGTGAGCTCGCCCACGGTGCGCACCCGATAGCGCCGCTTGCCCTCGTCGAGGGTGCCGGCGGAGCGGTTGACGCTCTCCCGCGCCAGGGTCGCGGCGAGGGCGGCGACGGTGACCCCGTGGGCGGCGAGGCGGGTGGGGTCGATCAACACCTGTAGCTCGCGGTCGCGGCCGCCGAAGACGTTGGACCGCGCCACCCCCGGGACCCGCTCGAAGCGCGCCTTGATGAGGTCCTCGGCGAGGCGTTGGTAGTGGTCTACCGGCTCGGTATTCCCCGGCAGGGTGCGCAGGGCGAACCAGGCGATCGCCTGGTTCTCCGTGTTCACCGTCGAGATCACCGGTCGCTCCGCGTCGACCGGGGCGGTGCGCACCTGGCTCAGGTGGTTGGAGACGCGCAGGGAGGCGGCGTCCATGTCGCTCCCCGGGCGGAAGGTGAGGACCACCCGGCCGCTCCCGTCGCGCGACTCGGAGCGCATCTCCACCACCCCCTCCACCCCCTTGAGGGCGTCCTCCTGGCGCTGGACGATCTCCCGTTCCACCTCCGCCGGTGCGGCCCCGGGCCACTGGGTGGAGACGGTGAGCTGCGGCCGGGTCACCTCCGGGGTGAGCTGGACCGGCAGGGCGGCGAGGGCGAGGAGGCCGAAGAGGGCGACGAGCAGGACCCCCACGGCGACCGCCACCGGCCGGTCGATCGCCACCTCGATGGGGCTCATGGCGCGGCGGTCCGGCTGCGGTCGGAGCCGGCGTCGCCGTCCTTGCCGGCGGCGGTCGCCTCGGTGACCGGCTGTCCCGGTCGCAGCCGCTCGTTGCCGCGCACCACCACCCGGTCGCCGGCAACCAGGGTGCCTGCCACCGGGCGCACCGCCAGGCGGGTGCCGGTGGCACCGATTACCTCTACCGCCACCACCTCGGCGACGCCGTCGGCGATCCGCACCACCGTGTCGCCGTGGCGGCCGGCGACCACCGCGTCCTTCGGCAGAAGCAGGGCGTCGGCGAGGCGGGGGCCGGGGAGAGTGGCGCGGGCGACCATGCCCGGGAGCAGGCGGCCGTCCCGGTTGGTCACTGCCACCTCCACCGGGAAGGTGCGGGCCTGTGCGTCGGCCTGCGGGACGATGGTGACGATGCGGCCGGTGCGGGTCTCGCCGAGGGCGTCGGTGCGGATGGCGACCGATTGGCCGACCTTGAGGCGGGTCACTGTTTGCTCGGGGACCGGCAGGCGGACACGCACCGGGTTGAGGGCGGCTACCTCCGCCACCGGGTCGCCGACCCCCACCCACGCCCCCACCTCGGTGCGCTCCGCCACGACCCGGCCGGCGAAGGGGGCGCGCACCACCATGTGGGCGAGGCGGTCCGCGAGGAGGGCGATCTGGGCCTTGGCCGCGTCACGCCGGTGGCCCAGGGCGTCGCGGTCGGCGCGGCTCGCGTCCACCTCCTGCTTGGCCACCAGGGTGCGGGCGAAGAGCCGTTCGTTGCGATGCGCATCGGCGGTGGCGCGCACGAGCTGTGCCTCGACTTCGGCCAGACGCGCCCGCGCCTCGGTGAGCTCCAACTCCACCGGCCGGGTGCGCAGGCGTACCAGGACCGCCCCCTCGGTGACGGCGTCACCGCGCCGCGCCTCGACCGTCGTCACCGCGCCGGCGACCTCGGCGGCCACCGCCACCGACCGGTCCGCCACCACGCTCCCCACGACCACCACCTCCGCGCGGACCGCGCCGCGCTCCACCGGGGCGGTCACCACCGGCGCCGGCGGTCGGGCGGCGGCGGGGGTAGCGGTGAGGGCGGCAATGAGGAGGGCGAGGAGGCTCATGGGGTGGGGCCAGAGATTAGATGTAGGCGTCGATCCAGTCTCTGGCTCCCGATTGGCTCCCTCCCCCTTCGGGGGAGGGTTGGGGTGGGGGCGGTTGGATGTGGCGAGTTGCTGATTCCAGATGCCCTCCCTCCCCGCCCCTCCCGGGGGGAGGGGGCACACGCTCCCTTGTCCTCATGACGACCGGCAAAGTGGGCCCTTCGAGCCTGGGTCGGGGGTACAACCCCCTCCTACTCCACGACGATCTCGGCCTTCTCGATCCCCACCGGCTCGCTGGTCTGGCCGTTCGCGGAGCCGCACTGCTCTAGGGCTTGGAGGACCTCCAGCCCCTCGATGACCTCGCCGAAGATGGTGTGCTTGCCGTCGAGCCAGGCGGTGGGGACGAAGGTGAGGAAGAACTGCGAGCCGTCGGTCCCGGGGCCGGCGTTGGCCATGGAGAGGAGACCCGGCCGGTCGTGGCGTACCGCCGGGTCGAACTCGCCGTTGTACTGGTAGCCCGGGCCGCCGGTGCCGGTGCCGCGGGGGCAGCCGCCCTGGGCCATGAAGTCGCTGATCACCCGGTGGAAGACGAGGCCGTCGTAGAAGCCGAGGCGGGTGAGGTAGAGGGTCGAGCTGACGTGCATCGGCGCAACCTCGGGCATGAGGCGGACGGTGAACGCCCCCTTGTTCGTCTCGATCTTCCACAGGTAGCGGTGGTCTCCGTCGCACGCGACCTGGGGGGGAGCCGGCAGTCGCTCGCGCCAGCCCGCCTGGTCGCGGTCGATGGCCTTCTCGGCGATGAACTGGTCGATGGCCGCAACGGCCGGGTCGGTGGAGGTGTCGGACATGGGATCTCCTTGTTTTCGTGGAAGGTGAAGGAAGGGAGCCGTACGGTAGCCGCACGTCGTCGGGTGCGGAAGGCGGTGGCTGCAATGTGGTGCGGGTGGGTTAGTTGTTAGGTAAACGGAGCTATGACTGTGCGGCAAATAAAGTACGCGTAACCATACCCATAGTGTGCATCAGAAATCGTGTTTATGAGTTTTCTGGATCACGTCGATGAGTGTCGCCATCGCAGCCGTGTCACGCCCCGCTGTGGGACGTGGCGGCCCTTTTCACCTTCCTCTACCCCAGCTAGGAGGGACACGATGTTCAGGAAGCTTGGTTATCTCGTTGCCGCGGCCACGGCCGCTTTTTGGCTCACCGCATGTGGAGGCGG
>CAZRGD010000053.1:8900-11278 GCA_964599505.1 uncultured Nitrospirota bacterium
ACCACGGCGGCGGTTCATGCTGCCTCCCTCGCCGACACCACCGGCTTCGCGGCGACCGCCGACTACAACGTCGATCCCACCCGGACCTTCGCCTACGACCCCTCGATGGAGCCGCTGGACACGGTCAACATGATCCTCTGTTTGATGGATCAGACTCAGGCATCGGAGATGGTGAACGCGGGGGCGTACATCGCCATGGTCAACGAAGACGCCTGCGACAAGGGGTCGAACCAGTCCAGCGGCGGGGGGGGACAGGGGGAGTCGACCAACAGCAGCCAGGTGGTGCACCTGAACCGGTGGACCGTCGTTTCTACCCGCGCGGATGACACCTCGCCGATGATTGTGAAGTTCTGGGTTCCGGGGAAGGCGAACGCTACTGATCCGGGTGACGGCCAGAACATTCTCGGTGAGATCACCGCCACCGAGGGGGTGAGCGACACCAAGCCGTTCGGCGCCTTCTCGATGAATTACCTCGGGGTCGTGGACGCCGGGCTGATGGGCGGTACCGCCGGCACCCCGGTGGAGATGATGAAGGGGATGCTGGCGACGGTGGACAACACCCAGAACCAGCCGCAATTCCGGGAGGTCGAGGTGGATGGCCTGGCGCTCGACCCGACCATGGGTGCCCCGTGGGGTCAGGAGTCGGCGGCCAACGTGGTTCTCGACGATGCCGCCGGTACCGGCGGTGTGGCGAGGACCTCCTCGCACCAGATCGATCCGATGAATGGCGACAAGTACGGCTCCTTTGCGGTCGCCTTCAACGCCACCAACCTCCTGCGTGGCGAGGATACGAACAACGACAACGTGGCGGATGACTCCGCCTGCCTGTCGCGGACGGATTTCAGCACCCAGGTGTGGCGCTACGGCCTCTATGACATGGCCGACGGCTCCCGGGTGAAGCTGAAGAGCGGCTTCCCCTTCCACTTCACCAAGACGGACGGCAGCCAGGCGCACGGCTACCTTGGCTTCTGGGGCCCGTGGGTGGACGACGGCTCGTCGCTCGCCGACGGCGCCACCATCGTCCGCGACACCTTTGACGGCACCAGCTCCGGGGCGAGCTACACGGTCCACGTCTCCAACGGCAAGCTGGGTCGCAACACCTCCCACACCGCCACCATCGGCAAGCTGGTGGGGCAGAAGCTGTGGTACTGGATGCAGTACCCCCTGCACACCGGAGATCCGGGCTATGACGCCTCCCTCGCCGGCCAGACGGACTGGCAGGTGGAGGTGAACCCGACCACCTATGCCTTCGAGGTTACGGGTGCGGTGACCTGGGGTGATCAGGGGCCGAACATCACCCCCCTCGCCACCCCCATCGACGTCACCCCGACCATGGATGGCGAGCAGCTCAACCTCCGGGCCGACGGCCTTGGCGGCGATGTGATCTACATCCACGATTCCACCGTGGCCGCGGCGAGCCGCCAGGTGACCTACTTCGTCCGTGAAGATGTGATGCCTGGTGATGCAACGCTCTTCCCCAGCACCACCACCGCCACCCTCACCTGCTACGACCGGTGCATCAAGGGCGGTCTGACCCAGGCGGATGTGGATGCGATGACCTCGGATCAGGACCTCTTTTACGCAACAATGGACTTCACCACCGGAGCGGTGACCCCGCACACCTACACCCTCACCAGCGCCAACGGGGTCCTCAGCCTCTCGGACGGCAACGGCGACGTCTCCCTCGATGGCCTCGACATCTCCGGTCTCGGCTTCGGCCCCGATGGTGGGATGGAGACCGGCGACATGGTGGTGGATGCATCCAGCGTCACCGACCCGTGGATGATCTACACCCTGCCGGAGACCTACCGCTGGTCGACCGGCTCCAGCGACTGGGACCATCTGGTCACGGTGGTCGATGCCTCCGGCGCGCCGGTGGCCTTCGATCAGCCGATCCACTTGAACTACACCCTGGAGGCGGCGGACGAGGCGAACGGCGACCCGAACAACCATGCCGGCACCGCCTACCTCCTCGACTACGCGGGTCCCAACGACTTCGGCGGCTTCCCGTGGATCGAGGATCCAAATACCCACCGCTGGTACTCGGAGGTGACCCTGAACAGCGGCGTGCTCCTTACCGACGTGGACGGCAACCAGTACGTGGTGAAGGAGCTCGAGGGCGAGCAGGCGATGAAGCCGGACACCACCGGCGGTTGCGCGTCGTTGAACGTGGACTCCCTGTTCAGCGGTACGGGGTCTCTCACCCTCCCGACCAAGGCCGACATCGGTACGGTCTCCTTCACCTGGGCGGATAGGCCGGTGGTGACCGACGTGCCGGCGGTGATCGAGGGCGTCGTGCAGTAGATGCAAGAGCTGGACGCGGGCTGCGCTGCCGCGCCGCGGGCCCCGTCCCCTATCGGGGGCGGGGCCCATTTTTT
>CAZRGD010000054.1:0-2240 GCA_964599505.1 uncultured Nitrospirota bacterium
GGGCGAGGGGTGGCAGGAAGGGTTTTACCACGGGGCGGGAGGCCGAGCCGCAGGTGCGGTGTCATTCTCACGGCTTCTCCGGCAGGAGAGAGCTCCTGCTCGCGATTCGGGGCCGTAGGCGCGGCCGGCCCCCCGATCTCAAGATGGGGTCGGTTTCGCCGGCAGGAGCCGGCTCCTACCCGTGTATGGCGCTGCCGGCGTGGACGAAGGCGGCGGTCCGGCGGGCAATCCCCGCAGCGTCGAGGCCGATCTCGGCGAGGAGCTGTTCGCGCGGGGCGTGGGAGATGAAGCGGTCCGGGAGACCGAGGCGAAGGAGGGCAACGCTGGTGGCCTGGGCGTCGGCGAGCACCTCGGCGATCGCCGAGCCGACACCGCCGGCGAGCTGCCCCTCCTCGATGGTGACGAGGCGGCCGGAGGCGGCCCCGGCGGTGAGGACGGCGTCGGTGTCCAGCGGCTTGGCGAAGCGGAGGTTGATCACTGCCGCGTCGATGCCGTCGCGGGCCAGCAGGCGGGCGGCGGCGAGGGCCGGGGCGACCATCGTGCCGAGGGCGAGCAGGGTCACGTCGGCGCCGTCGCGCAGGGTCTCCCCCTTGCCGATCTCCAGTGGGTGGGGGGCGCCGTCGAGGGGGACGCCGAGGCCGGCGCCGCGCGGGTAGCGCAGGGCCGCCGGGGAGTCGAGGGCGAGGCAGGTGGCGAGCATGTGGCGTAGCTCTTGCTCGTCCTTCGGCGCCATCACCACGAAGTTGGGGATCGGCCGCAGAAAGGCGAGGTCGAAGACGCCGTGGTGGGTGGGGCCGTCCTTGCCTACCAGACCGGCGCGGTCGAGGGCGAAGGTGACCGGCAGCTTTTGCAGGGCGACGTCGTGGATGAGCTGGTCGTAGGCGCGCTGGAGGAAGGTGGAGTAGATCGCCGCCACCGGCCGCATGCCGTCGGCGGCCAGCCCCGCGGCGAAGGTGGCGGCGTGTTGCTCGGCGATCCCGACGTCGAAGAACCGTTCCGGGAAGCGACGGGCGAACTCGGTCAGGCCGGTCCCCGACGGCATGGCGGCGGTGATCGCGACGATCCGCTCGTCCTCCTCCGCCAGCTCCATCAGGGTGTCACCGAATACCCGCATGTAGGTAGGCGCCGGCGGCGTGGCACCGGTGCCGTTGGTGCGCGGCTTGCCGGTGTCGATGTGGTACGGCCCGAGGCCGTGCCACTTGGCCGGGTCCTTCTCGGCGAAGTGGTATCCCTTGCCCTTCTGGGTGGCGCAGTGGACGAGGACCGGCCGCTGGAGCTTGGCGGCGCGCTGGAATGCCTCGATCAGCGCCTTGATGTCGTGACCCTTGATCGGGCCGATATAGGCGAAGCCGAGCTCCTCGAAGAGCATCCCCGGCAGGATCACCTGCTTCAGGCCGTCCTCCACCGACCGCGCCGCCCGCAGCATCGGCTCGCCGACCCCGGGCAGGCGGTTGAGGAGCCGCTCGACGAAGCCACGCAACGCCATGTAGGTGTCCCCGGCGAGGTGGCGCGACAGGTAGGCGGAGAGCGCCCCGACGTTGGGAGCGATAGAGAACTCGTTGTCGTTGAGGACGACGATGAGCTCCTTGGCCAGCCCGCCGCCGTGGTTCATCGCCTCGAAGGCGAGGCCGGCGGTCATCGCTCCGTCGCCGATTACCGCGATCGTCTTGTGGTGCTGGCCCTTGAGGTCCCGTGCCGCGGCCAGGCCGAGGGCGGCGGAGACCGAGGTCCCTGCGTGGCCGGCGCCGAAGGGGTCGTGAGGCGACTCGTCGCGGCGGGTGAAGCCGGAGAGACCGCCCGCCTGGCGCAGGGTGGGGAATGCATCACGGCGGCCGGTGAGGAGCTTGTGGACGTACGCCTGGTGGCTCACGTCCCAGACAATCCGGTCGGTGGGGGAGTCGAAGCAGTAGTGGAGCGCCAGGGTGAGCTCCACCACCCCGAGGTTGGCACCCACGTGGCCGCCGTTGACCGCGCACACCTCGATGAGCCGTTCACGGATCTCCGCCGCCAGGGTGGTGAGCTCGGTACGCGAGAGAGGCTTCAGCTCCGCGGGGGAGTTGATGTGGTCGAGGAGAGACATGAGGAAAGGGCCGCGGTTGGCGGCGGCGGAGGATACACGCAGCGGCGGGTCAATGCGCACCTATGATTTCGCTTGCACCAGGTATCGTGGCAACGCACGCAGGGGGTCGGCGGCGGTGCCGAAGGGGGTGAGGTCGGCCACCGCCCGCTCGATCAGGTCG
>CAZRGD010000054.1:2340-11161 GCA_964599505.1 uncultured Nitrospirota bacterium
CAGGTCGGCGGCGATTGCCGCCGCGAGGCCGGTGTGGTGGCCGTAGCGGGTGATCGCCTCCACTGCCGCGTCGTCTCCGCCGGCGAGGCGGGCGCCGATGCGCACCGCCGTGGTCAGCCAGGTGCCTTCGGTGTGGGTGTGGATGAACTCCAGCTCGGGCAGGGTCGGGGCCTCGTCGGGGGGGGCGAGGTGCGCCGCCGCGATCCCCGCTGCTGCGCCGCCGCAGCCGACGCAGCGGGCGAGGTCGTGGAGGGCGGCGAGATGGGCCTCCGCGTCTCCGGGAGAGTGGGGGTTGGCGAGGAGCTCGAAGGCGAGGGCGAGGAGGGCGTCCTCCGCCAGCGCCGCCACCTGCGCATCCACCGGCTCGGCCGCCGGAACACAGCAGCGCGCGCGACACGCCATCTCTACCGCCGCCGCGGCCCCGAGACAGCCACGGCCGTCACCCCCAACTGCCTCGGCCGCGGCGACTACGAGAATCGGGTGGAGGCGGTCACCCGAGGCGAGGAGCAGTCGCTCCATCGCCGCAAACAGGGGCTGCGGATGGCCGTGGGGGAGGTGGGCGGTTAACGCCTCCTCCACCCAGTCGCGGCGGTTGTCGAGGTAGGCGGCGAGGATCACCTGAGGATCGTCGCTCATCCCTCGAGATCCAGCTCCACCGTGGTGTCGTCACCGTCGGTGGCGACCAGGCGCTCCACCCGCCGCTCGGCCTCTTCCAGGCGGTGGCTGCACCGTTTCACCAGCCCGACCCCCTCCTCGAAGAGGGTGAGCGACTCCTCCAGGGGCAGCTCGTCACCCTCCAGACGGGAGACGATCGACTCCAGGCGCGCAAGGGACTTCTCGAAGGTCTCGGGTTTCGTCGCCATCGATGCCTCCAGGACAGGGGGAGCAGTATCCGGCCGCCGGTAAATCACGGTCAAGGTGGGGGCTTTTTCTGTCATCGGAACTTATTTGCTGGAAATGGGGTGTGCCGATCCTGCCGCCGCAGCCGTCGCGGTCCATCGGATTACCCAGCCGGGGGCCGGGTGGCGGTCGATGCGCGGTGGTCCCGTTGCCGACAGGTGGATGCGAAGCTGGCCGTCGAGGTCGGTGCGCAGGATGCGGGTGGCGGGGAGCAGACGGTGGAGGCGGGCGAGGACCGTGGGGTGGGGGTGGCCGAAGCGGCTCGACTCCCCCACCGAGATCACCACCCAGCGTGGCCGGGCGGCCAGCAGGAAGGGGGTGGTGGAGGAGGTGCGGCTGCCGTGGTGGCCGAGCTTGAGGAGGTCGCAAGCGAGGGCCCCCGGTGCGGCGGCGACCAGGGCGGTCTCTCCCGGTCGCTCCATGTCACCGGTGAGGAGGAGCCGCCGCCCGGCGAGGGTCACCCGTAGGACCTGGCAGGCACGATTGGGGTTGCGGACGGCAGCGGGCGGGGCGAGGGGGTAGAGGCAGCGGACGGTGGCATCGCCGAGTTGGGCGGTGAAGCCGGCGGTGGGGTGGCGCAGGCGGACCCCGCGGCGCGCCGCAAGTCGCCAGAGCGCGGCCTGGCGCCGGTTCGCGGGTCTTCGCCACGGGTCCCACAGCTCGCCCACCGGGAGGGTGGCGAGGACCGCGTAGAGGCCGCCCATGTGGTCTGCCTGCGGGTGGGTGAGGGCGACCACGTCGAGGTGGTCGACCCCGAGGCGGGCGAGGGCCGGCACGACGACCTCGTGGCCGAGGTCGAACCGACCCCACGAGGAGCCACCGCCGTCGACCAGGAGGGTGTGGCCGTCGCCGCTCACCACCAGGAGGGAGTCGCCCTGACCGACGTCCAGTGCCACCAGCTCTCCACCGGTGGGTGTGGGCCAAAGGGCGACCACGACGGCGATGGCCGCGATTGCCGCCACCAGGGCGGGCCGCCTTCGCCAGGCGGCGTAGAGGCCGGCGGCGGCCAGGGCCAGCCAGACCGGTGACGGCGGCGCTACAGCGAGATGGCCGAGGGGCCAGGCGGCGGCCCAGCGGGCGCCGGCGAGGAGCACCCGGGCGGCGCCGGTGGTGACCCAGGTGACCGCCGGACCGGCGACCGGCAGGGAGGCGGGGAGGGCGATGGCCAGG
The DNA here is from genome assembly GCA_964599505.1 of uncultured Nitrospirota bacterium. GTDB lineage: Bacteria > CG2-30-53-67 > CG2-30-53-67 > CG2-30-70-394 > CG2-30-70-394 > CG2-30-70-394. The sequence continues at coordinate 4,411 of CAZRGD010000054.1, forward strand.
AGTGCCGCCGGCAGGAGGATGAAGGCGAGCCACGGGATCGCCACCAGGCTGGTGGCCAGGCCGGCGGGGGCGAAGCGGCCGAAGTGGAGCCACGCCAGGGGCGCGGTTGCCGCCCACGCCGCGGTGGTGAAACGGAGGGCGAGGCGGAGGCGCGCCGCGATGCCGGTGGTCCTGCCGCTGTGGCGGGCGGCGAGACAGATCGCCATGACCGCGGCGAAGGAGAGCTGGAAGGAGGCGAGGCCGATCGCCTGCGGCCACACCGCCAGCAGGCCGAGGGCGGCGAGGGCGACGGTCCGCGCCGGCTGACCGCGGCGGCCGAGGAGCGGCGCGAGGAGGGCGGCGGTCACCATGATCGCTGCCCGCACGGTGGAAACATGGGCGCCGGCGAGGACCGTATAGAAGAGGACGCCGGTCACCGCGCAGGCGGCCCCGACCGCCTGCGGGTGGGCCCACCAGCGGCCCTCGGCCAGCGCCCGCAAGGGCAGGAGATAGCGGGCAGCGAGGTGGGCGAGAAAGAAGAGATAGGCGGCCACCAGCCCGACGTGGAGGCCGGAGATGGCGAGCAGGTGGGCGAGACCGGCGTCGGTGAAGGTGTCGCGTAGGTGGCCGAGGCGGGAACGGTCGCCGAGGGTGAGGGCGGCGATGAGCGCCGCCACGTCTGGCGGGAAGCGGCCACGCAGGCGCGCGAGCTGATGGTCGCGGAACTGCTGAAGGAGGCGGCCGGGGTGGAAACGGGGGGCAGGGGAGAGGAGGCTGACCCGACGCGGCGCCGCCGCCGTCTCCCAGTAGATTCCCTGCCGCGCTCGCCACTGGCGGTAATCGAAGAGGCCCGGGTTCTTGTAGGCGCGCGGCGGGTGGATGCGGGAGGTGAGGGCGATGCGGGCACCCGGCTCGATCCACGGTTGCGGTGGCCCGTAGACCGCTACCCCCAAGGTCACCGCGAGGGGGCGGCCGCCGACCGTTGCGGTGTGCAGGAGAAACCGCTGCCGGGTGGCCTCGCGCTGTACCAGGCCGGCCACCGTGCCGGTGATCCGTACCTTGGCGTGGGGAATCTGTGCCACCTGTGCCGGCGGCGGCGCCAGACCGCCGTGGACGACCCAAACCAGCAACGCCGCACCGCTGCCGGCGGCCGCCACCGCGAGCCGCCTGCGCCGCCAGCAGACCGCGGCCGCGAATAGAAGGAGGGCGATGGCGACGGGCGCCACTCGGCCGTGGGGATCGGGCCACGAATGGGCGGCGACCAGCCCCACCGCCACCCCGAGGGTGAGGCGGAGGAGGGGGTCGCGTGGCAGGAGCGGTGGGGCGGTGGGCGTGCTCATCCGTGAGACTTCGCCGAGTCGGGCGAGGCTACGGAACCACGAACCGCAGTGACGGGGAAGGGGTGGAACCGGGTCTGATCGCCAGGCGGCCGTAGGGCTCGATCTGCCGGGCCGAGGTAGGAGCGAGCTCCCGCTCGCGATTCAGGCCAGCAGGGCCTGCCGCGCTACGCGCGGATCGCCGGCGGGAGCCGGCTCCTACCGTAGTCCCGGCCGGAGGAAGGTGAAGGCGGTCTCGCCGGTGCGGTGGCTCTCTTCGATGTCGAGCCCGGGAGGGACGGCCGGGAGGGTGCGGGCGGCGTGCTCGATCACGATGAGGGCGCCGTCGGCCAGGAGCGGTGAGGCGGCGAGCCGTTCGAGGGTGGCGGTCAGCAGGGTGGCGGCGGCGTAGGGCGGATCGAGAAGGAGGAGGTCGATGGGGGAGGGGAGGCGGTCGACGGCGGCGGGGAGGGGAACGGCGACCACCACCGCACCGGCGGGGGCGAGGTCGGCGAGGTTGGCGCGCAGGGCGGTGAGGGCGGCGTGCCCCGACTCCACGAAGGTGCATGAGGCGGCACCACGCGACAGCGCCTCCAGGCCGAGGGCACCGCTGCCGGCGAACAGGTCGGCGACCCGCGTGCCGTCCACCGGGCCGAGGCGGGCGAAGAGGGCCTCGCGCGCCCGATCCGAGGTGGGTCGGGTGTCGCGCCCCCTGGGTGTCTTCAGGCGGCGTGATCCGAGGCTGCCGGCGATAATCCGCATCACCGAGGGTAGCGCGGCGGCGGGTGCTACCGCGACGCGGTCGTCACCGGGAGGCGGATCTCTACCCGCCGGTTGTGCGCCCGGCCTACCTCGGTGGTGTTGTCGGCGACCGGTTCGCCCTCGCCGTGGCCGTGGATGCGCAGGCGGCTGGCGGCGACGCCGTGGACGGTGAAGAAGCGAGCGACTGCCGCGGCTCGGCGCTGCGAGAGGGCCTGGTTGTAGGCGGTGGAGCCGCGGCTGTCGGTGTGGCCGCCGATCTCGATCGGATCGCCGTCGCCGGCAAGCGTCGCGGCGAGCGGGGCGAGGACGGTGCGCGCCTCGGGGCGGAGCTCGGCGCGGTCGAAGTCGAAGAGGATGTCGCCGGGGATCTCCAGGCGTGCCGCCTTGGGCAGGACGGTTGCCTCGTCCCCTACCATCGGTGTTGCCTCCACGAGGAAGGGCGCCTTGGCGCGCGGGATGCGCCGTACGAGACGGGCGACGGCGCGGCCGGCCTCGGTATGGACAACCCGAACCACCGCCACCGGGATATGCACGGTGGCGCCGGCGACCTCCTCGGGATGGCTGATCAGGAGGCGACTTCCCACCTCCTGAGGCGCGCCGTCGAGGTGGTAGTCAGGCCCTTCCGTGGCGGCCAGGGGTGGCAGCACCGCCACCACCCGTAGCCCGTTGCCGGCGCGCGCCGGCAAAACGACCACCAAGAGGGTAAAGATGGAGAGGAGTGCGAGCCGCCCGGTCATGACCGATTCATCGGCACGGCGGGCGGCTCGGTGCAGTCGTTACCGCCTTTTACTCTTCCGCCTGCTCCACGTCGGCGGCGGTGACCCAGGCGTACCCCTTCTCCAGGGAGTCGTGGAAAACCTGGTACTCGCGGTCTTTCGGCAGCTTGCCGAGGACGATCACCCTGCCTTTGAAGTCACACAGGAGACGCTCGCCGTTAATAGTAGCCCAAACCTTGCCAGGCTTCGGGACATGAGAGAACTGGGCCTGCGGGATCTTTTGGACGAAAGCCATGGGTCAACCTCCGGTTGCTGGGGTGGGACAATAAACGAATCCGGCACCCGCGGATGGCGGCGCCGGCGACGACGTGGCATCAGGCCGACAGAGGATCCACAACCTCGTAGGAACCGCTCGGACGGCTGGGGATTTTGCCACGTTGTGGTGCCGCCGAATAGTGGGAGGGACTGGTGGTACGATGATTCCAATGTGTGCCATACCCCTCCTCGATCGGGTCGCCCGGGCGCTGCTCGCCGATGGTCGGCGGGTGACCCGAGACGGCGGCCTGCTGCGCGAGCTCGACCTCACCGGGCCGCTTCTGCTCTCCGAGGTGTGTCTCGCCCGTGCCCTGATCAATCGTCTGGAACCGGGCGAGACCGCCATCTTCCGGTCGAGCTGGCAGGAGACCCACCGTGACCTGATCCACCTGTGCAACATCCTCGGCCATGAGTATGTGGATGCCGAGTACGACGGCGCCCATTACTTCATCACCATCCGGGTGCGCAGTGAGGCTGAGCGCCTGCCGCGTCGCGATGCATTTTCTCTGCCGCACCCGCCGGCCCGGCGGGTCACGACCCTCGATGTTACCCCGCGACCGCAGGCGGAGCCGCTTCTCCCGGGAGGATCCGGGGAGCGGCTCCGCCTGCCGTAATTACTGGATCCGTGGTCCTCGTCGCGGGCGATCCGGGTACTCGAGGCCGTACTTGCGGATCTGCTTCGTGAGCCACTGGCGCGACTCGCCGATCGCCTTGGCGGTTTGTGTCAGGTGGTAGTCGTGGGCGATCCACTGGCGGGAGATGTAGTCGCGCTCGAAGGCGGCGACCATCGCCTCCTTGGCCGCCCGCAGGTCGTGGTTGCCGATGGCGGTCCGCGTCGCCTCGTCCAGGGGGGCGATCTCCCGCGGCAGGTCGTCCAACTCGATGGTGCGGTTACGGCAAACGATTACCAGCCGCTCCATGAGGTTTCTGAGCTCGCGCACGTTGCCCGGCCAGTCGTAGGCCACCAGCGTAGCCACCGTCTCCGGCGCCAGGGAGGTGGTGGACCCCTTCTGCGCGTTAATCTGGTCGAGGAAATGGGTCGTGAGGAGGGGAATGTCCTCCTTGCGTTCCGTCAACGGCGGCAGATCGACCGGTAAAACGTTGAGACGGTAGAAGAGGTCGGCGCGGAAGCGACCGGTCGCCACCGCGTCGGGGAGGTGCTGGTTGGAGCCGGCGAGGATGCGGACGTCCACCTCCCACGGTTCACCGGTTGCCCCCACCGGTGCCACCCGATGATCCTGGAGGAAGCGCAGGAGCTTCGCCTGGACCCGCGGGTGGAGCTCCTGGATCTCATCGAGGAAGATGGTCCCGCCGTGGGCCTCTCGCAGGAGACCGAGGGTGGAGGCGGAGGCGTCGGTGAAGGCGCCCTTCTGGTGACCAAAGAGGAGGGAGTCGGCGAGCTCCGCGGGTAGTGACGCTGCGTTCACCGTCCGGTAGGGGGCGGCGCGACGAAAGGAACAGTCGTGGATCGCGGCGGCCACCAGCTCCTTGCCGCTGCCGGTCGGGCCGGTGATGAGGACGGTGCAGTCACCATCCTCCGCGGCCATGCGGACGATCTGGAGCGCGCTGATGAGGCGCGGATGGCGGCCGACGATCTCCGGGCAGTTTTCCCGGGCCCATTGTTCCTCCTGTTGGCGCTGTCGTTCCTCAGCACGCCGCTCTTTTGCGGTGATTCCACCCTTCATACGACCACCCTACTTTCTCGCCCCTCGAACAATGACATCCCTGTTCCTGCATCCCCCGGAGGCCTCGGCCCCGGTTGCAACCAGCAGGGCAGATCCATCCCCCCACGACCGGGACAGCTCTACAACCACCTGGTAAGCGCGCTCACTTTACGAGGGTGGGATTACCGCTCCATTACACGGCGGTCTGTTTGCCTGGATTAAAGTGAACCAGCTTCCAGCCGTCTCTCCCTCCCCCGGAAGGGCGGATGAGAGGGGGGTGAAAGGAAACTCGAGTTTCCGTTTCGGGGGGGAAGAACGGAAATCCGAGTTTCCGTTTCCGACCCTCTTACGCCTCCAGTGAGACCGCGAAATAGCTCATAAGCTGTTTGCATATAAGGGATGTAGTCCGTCTGTGTCGAGGCTGTTTCCAGTTGGCACGTGGCCTGCATAGGGGTGGGTGTTGCCTCTTCATGCAAGTCCGAAGCGCCGTCGCTCTCCCCCCGGGGGCGGCGGTCTCCCGGGCCGGTTTGAGGCTGGGCGTGTGCCTGGCGCAGGGGCAGGAGTCCGCAGCACCCATAGCGCCCGCACACGGTGGGCGCACCAGAACCCTCACTTGAGACCCCCTCGCGGAGAGCACCCATGTCCACCCTTTTGAAAGTCGCGACCCTCGGTTTTTGCCTCCTGCTGGCGCCCCAACTCGCCACCGCCGCGCTCTTCGCGCCACCGGCCTTTGCCCCCGCCGGCGGTTCGACGCCGGACCAGAACATCGACGCCCTCTCCAGCGCCCTCTCCCTGGAGCTCACCATCGATAGCGCGACGACCGGGGAGACCGGCCTCACCTACAACCTCGCTCTCAACGACGACCCCACCGCCACGTGGACGGTGGTCGACTTCGCCATCATCCGCGACTGGTCCGAGGGGGCGGCGAGCAACCTGGTCATGCCTGCGGACTGGAGTGGCTCCGTAAGCGACCACTTCATCGACTGGAGTGGCGATGCGACGAGCGCCCTGACCGAGGGAGGGACCAAAAGCTTCGGGTACACCGTCGCCGGTGGTGTGCCATCTACCCAACTCTTCGTCTACTACGTCACCAAGAACGGTGGCACCCCCTTCCAGGTCATCGATAGCGCGGTGCCGTTGCTCTCCTCGGCGCAGGTCGTGGTCCCCGAGCCCACCGCCTTCGCCCTGGTGGGTGGCGTCGGCCTCTGTTTGTGGGGTCTGCGCCGTGGCACACGCCGTTGCTGATCCCGCGTCTTCTACCCCTTTGGCGAATGGAACGAGAACAGGGAGCCGCCGTTTTTCGGCGTCCCACACAATGAGATAGCGAACCCATGGCCAGCTACGTCGTACGCATCTATCGCGCCGAAGAGCGACCCCAACCCAGCCTCACCGGGGTGGTGATGGGGGTCGAAGACGAGACGCGCCACCCGTTTCGCAACGTCAGCGAGCTATGGTCGATCCTCTCCGGCCTGGAGCGGTTTGACGACGCCCCGGCCCGCTCTCCGCGCCGCATCCACGCGCTCCCCCTCTGTGAGTGAGTCACGTGACCGGTACGGCCGGTGACCTGCGTCGCCACGGTTTTCATTGCCGACCTGATCCAGTTTCTGGACCATTTTAGCGCCCAACTGGGGACGTGAGCGGGAGGCTGTGGAGGGGTGTCGCAAAATGAGACGGCGGGGAGGGTGGGTGTCTCAATGTGAGACCGCCTGTCTGGTTAGTGGTCTCTGGTGATAATCGTCTATAAATCAAGCTGTTACAGCTAATTTCTAAGCCGGAGACGGGTTTTTGTGTCCAGAGAGTTTACGATTTGTCATTGTGCGACGCCTCCGGTTTGGGATGCTTGTCGCCGCTAAACATGCAATAAAAACAATATGTTATACGTCTCACCTTCGGGTTTCGCGGAAGACGGCATGGTTATTGCTTAACAGTATGTATGGAGCGACAGGAGCGGTCTGCGGTCGGGGGTGAGAGCGGGGGGGACGGTCTCTGGGGACCGGCG
>CAZRGD010000055.1:0-11014 GCA_964599505.1 uncultured Nitrospirota bacterium
CCATACCAGCCATGGCGCAACAGCCGCGCACCGCTCGTCCCACTCCCCGCCGCGGCCCCGCACGCCCGCCTCCACCGCGCCCCCACCGGGGAGGTGGCGAACCGCGACGTGGGCCGCATCGACCCGGCCACGGGGACCGCCCGCTACACCGAGGCGGTGCTGGCCACCGCCGGCGCCTCCCTCGACGCGGAGGGGCGGCGGCTCCTGGAGGAGGACCTGCGCTCACCGTGCACCGAGGAGGTGGCGGTCTTCCACGCCTTCGCCCGCCAGGTTGCGGCGGCCGAGGAGCACTTCGTGGTCCTCGACACCGCCCCCACCGGCCACACCCTCCTGCTCCTCGACGCCACCGGCGCCTATCACCGGGAGGTGGCGCGCAAGCAGGCGGACGGCGACGACCCCCTCGCCACCCCGCTCATGCGGCTGCGCGACCCCGCCTTCACCCGCCTGATGATCGTCACCCTCGCCGAGCCCACCCCGGTGGCCGAGGCCACCGCCCTGCAGGCAGACCTCGCCCGCGCCCGGATCACCCCCTACGCCTGGATCGTCAACGCCTCCCTCGCCGCCGCCACCCCCCGCGACCCGGTGCTCGCCGCCCGCGCCGCCACCGAGGCACCCCTCCTACACCGGATCGCCGAGGGGCTCGCCGACCGCTGTCACGTCGTCCCCTGGCAAGCGGAACCACCCGTCGGCGCCGCGCGCCTGGCGGCGCTGGGGCGGGCTACGCCCACCGGGTACGCACGTGAGCGTATCCCTGGATTGCCTGGTCCGCGGTGATCAACGTGGCGTCCCGACACCGCGCCGTGGCGACGATGATCTGGTCGGCGGGGTCTCGGTGAAACTCCCCGGGAAGCTGGGTCGAGGCGATCGCCACCTCCGGGGAGAGCGGAACCACCCGGATGAACTCCGGCCGTAGCGCCCGGGCCATCCACTGCTCGATCGGAATGGTCAAGACGATCCGTCCCTTCTCCACCAGCTTGGCCAGCTCCCACAGGCTGATCGCAGCGAGGAGGAAGGGGAGGTGATCCGCCTCGCCGAGGGCAGCGCGCGCGCTCCGACCCAGCCGCTCAGGCGCCTCCACCGCCCAAACCCACGTATGGGTGTCGAGGAGGTAGACCACTACCGAAGCGCCTCCCACTCGTCCTCGGCCACCGGCGAGACGATGTCGCCCACGTAGCTGGCGGTGCCCCGCAGAGAGCCGAGGAACGTCTCGGGATCGAGGCCCCCCTCCGGCTCGGCGGGCGAGACGACCGCGATCACCACCCCACGGCTGGTGATCTCCACCGGCTCCCGGGTCGTGCCGAGGTCCCGCAAGATCCGCGTGCACCGCGCCTTGAACTCACTCACCGCAATCTTCATGACCATTCCCTGTGTCCACGCAACTATATCAACTGGTCATATCCCGAGCAACGCGCCATCTCCCTCCGAGAGTCAGCAAACATGGCCCTGAGCGTTCCACCCTCCTTCACACAGCGGGAATCGGTGTTATTCCAGCCATGGCGGAAAGGAGGTTTTTACCGCGCTACACCCCTGGCCCCACCAGTGTCGGACCCCGTACCATGCGCGGCCGTGTCCGCCGCCTCCGTGATCCAGCCGTTTCGCGCCCTGCGCGTGGACCCTGCGCGCGCCGCACAGGTGGCGGCGCCGCCGTATGACGTCCTCGACACCACCGAGGCGCGCGCCCTGGCCGCGGACAACCCCCTCTCCTTCCTCCACGTCTCCAAGCCGGAGATCGACCTGCCCGAGGGGATCGACCCCCACGCCCCGGAGGTCTACGCCGGCGGCCGCGCGGCGCTCGCGCGGCTGGTCGCGGAGGGTGCCCTGGTGCGCGAGGCGACCCCGTGTCTCTACCTCTACCGCCAGCGGATGGGCGACCACACCCAGGTCGGGGTGGTCGCGGCGGCGAGCGTCGATGCCTACCTCCAGAATCGCATCCGCAAGCACGAGCACACCCGCGCGGACAAGGAGGAGGACCGCACCCGCCACTGCCGGGCGCTGGCCGCCCACACCGGTCCGGTCTTCCTCACCTACCGCCACGCGGTCGCCATCGACGCGGAGGTGGCCCGTCTCACCGAGACGCCGCCGGCGATCGATCTGGTGGCGGAAGACGGGGTCGGCCACACCGTGTGGATCGTCGACGACCCGGCGGCGATCGGCAGCCTGGTGGACGCCTTCGAGCAGGTCGCGACCCTCTACATCGCCGACGGCCACCACCGCTCCGCCGCCGCCGCCCGTCTGTGCGCGGAGCGGCGCGAGGCCCACCCCGACTACACCGGAGAGGAGCCCTTCAACCGTTTCCTCTCCGTGGTCATCCCCGACGACCAGGTCCGGATCCTCCCGTACTACCGGGCGGTCCGCGACCTTGGCGAGCTGCGCCCGCCCGACTTCCTCACCGGCCTCGCCGCCCGCTTCGAGGTCAAACCGAGCCGTGAGCCGGTGGCCCCGGATCGTCCCGGCCGCTTCGGCCTCTACACCGGCGGCGGCTGGCTCTCCCTCACCGTGCGGCCGGAAACGGCGCCGTCGGCGGACGATCCGGTGGCGAGCCTCGACGTGGCGATCCTCGCCGACCAGGTGCTGGCGCCGCTCCTCGGGATCACCGACCCGCGGCGCGATCCGCGCATCGACTTCATCGGCGGCATCCGCGGCCTCGGGGAGCTGGAGCGGCGGGTCGACTCCGGCGAGCTCGTCGCCGCCTTCTCCCTCTACCCCACCTCCCTCGACGCCCTGTTTGCGGTCGCCGATGCCGGCGAGGTCATGCCCCCCAAGTCGACCTGGTTCGAGCCCAAGCTCCGCGATGGTTTGGTGAGCCTGCCGCTGGATTAAACCACCGCCGGGCTGGGCCTTTCACCTCCAACGCCGCTCGACCCTCGGATGGGGTCACCCCTTTGCCTCCATCCGCCTTCGCGTTGCGTTGTGGTGGAGCGGGGTCACAGGTGGCGTCCGGCATCCATCCGTTGGTGGAGGATCCGGGCGATCTCGATCCCCTCTTGGACGATGCGGTAGTAGATGACGTGGCTCGCGTGGGGAAACCGGTAGAGGTCTCTCGCCAGCTCGGGGGTCGCGAGGCCCAGGAGGGGATTGTGGGCAAGCTGCACCAACCGATCGCGCAGCGCGTCAAGGTAGTCGTCCGCCTGATCCGGAGACCAAGTAACGGCACTGTAGTGCCAAATGTCGGCAAGGTCGGTACGGGCACGGGGTGCTAAACGGAGGATCATTTGTCCCGGCCGCGTCGCGCCTCTGCCTTCACGTCCTCGAACAAGGTGTTCAACCCCGCCTTATCGACGGTGATGGCGTCGCCGCTGTCGAGCTCGTCCAACCCCTTTTTCACCGCAGCCTTGAGCCCCTCGAAACGGAGCTTTTCCAGCTCGTGGAAATCGACCGTCGACATGATCACCGCGACCGGTCGCCCATGTTTCTCGATGGTCAGCGGCTCGCGCTGAGCGCTGTCCAGCAGCTCTCCGAAATGGATTTTCGCCTCTCTTGCCGCGATGCGTCTCATGGCTCTCCTGGGAGCAAAAGAATCATTTCGCACATTATGATCATTTTAGCGGTCTAGGACAAGGAGCGGGCTCGGCCGCCGTATCCAGGGATGGGGGGCGCGCCGTACTGAGCCGCCCGCAGCGCATCATCCCCGCGCTGCCGCTGCCCCCCCACCCTCCGTGCCTCTGAGGATCAGCGGAAACAAGATGTGGTACCTGACCGTAGGGTCGGCAGAGGCCGACCGACGCCGTCATCTCAAGAAGTTACGGTGCTCGGCGGGCCTCTGCCCGCCCTACGGACGGTGCCATCTCGGCCTGCATTGCTATTGCCGCTGACCCTCTCTACGTGAGGGCACTTCCCGCCACCGAGCTACCCCGCCAGCTCCCCCTCGGCGGTAAGGAGCGTGTCGAAGAGGGGCTCGATCTGACCCTCCTCCAGACAGGAGAAGGCGACCCGCAGGTCGTGGGCGCCGAGGGAGATGAGGCCGACACCATGCTCCGCCAGGAGGTGGAGGCGGAGGGGCTCGGCCTCCACCCGTTTGAGCCGCAGACACATGAAGTAGCCGGAGTTGAAGGGGTACGCCTCCCACGCCGTGTCGTACTTGGGGTTGGCGAGGACCCGCCGGACCTCGTCGGCGCGGCCCCGCATGAGCGCGTACTTGGCCGCCTTGTCCGCCGTGTAGCTCGCCGAGGCGAGGGCGCGCAGGACGATCTCCTGGCTCAACCGCGAGCAGTTCGAGATGGAGCCGCGGATGTCGCCGCCGGTCTTTCGCTCCAGGGCGTCGTGGACCGGTGCCGGATCGCCGTCGACGAAGGCGCCGTAGGTGAGGAAGCCGACCCGCAACCCCCAGACGTAGTTTTCCTTGGTGGCGCCGTCGAGCTTGATCGGCAACAGCCGCGGGTGGCGCCCGACGAGGAGGGAGAAAATCGACTCTTGCAGGCAGCCGTCATCGTAGAAGAGGCCGAAGTAGGCGTCGTCGGACAACACCACCAGGTTGGTGCCGCGCTCCGCCTCCGCCGCCAGGGCGTCGGCGATCGCCGTCGCCTCGGTGACGGTGGGGGTGTAGCCGGTGGGGTTGTTGGGGAAGTTGAGGATGACCACCACCTTGCCGCGCGCGTCGCCCTCGCGCCTGAGCGCCTCGACAAACGCCGCGGTATTGAAGCCGTTGCCATCAAACAGCGGGAAGGTGGCGACTTGGGCGCCGCGGCGAACGGCGAAGATGAGCCGGTAGTTGCCCCACATCTGATCGGGCAACAGCAGGGTGTCGCCCGGGTCGATCCACATGTCGGCCACGGTGGACAGCCCGTGGGTGATCGCCTGGGTGACCACCGGCGTCCCCACCTCCTTGCCACGAAGCGACGGATTGTTGGCGTAGATCGCCTCGCGCCACGCCTGGCGCAGTCTGGGGAGACCGAAGGAGGGGGCGTAGGCGAGGGCCTCGTCGGCGGTAAAGCCGGGGAGCTGGTCGATCACCGACGGCAGCGCCATGGTGTGGCCGCCCGCAGTGGCGATGCCGATGGTGGCGTTGAACCGGTGCGCCTGCGCCTTCGCCTCGGCGCTCTGCGACAGGATGCCGCGCGGGAAGAAGAGCTCGCGTCCCACCTGCGAGAGCATCTCGACGAGGTGCGGGTTGCCCGCCTCGATGGCGGCGTTGAGCTCCTGGGCAATGGGATTCATGGTCGCTCCCGACGGTGGTCCTGAGGTGTAAGGGCAAAGAGTCGGCACCTGCGGAGGCCGGTGGAGGCGGACACTACCACCAACGATCGCGGCCGCGGCAGAGGCTCCGCCCCGGCTTGGATCGTCGGCTCTGGTTTACCCCATCAGGGCAATACCGGTGGTTTCCCAAGCAGATCGGTATCGCCGGTGGGGGTAGTGCCACTCACCCGCAGGGTGAAGCCGCGAATCAAGGGTGTCGTGGGCAGGAGAAACCCCATCTGTGTGAAGACCTTGAAGGTTGGCCTCGCGCAGAGGCGCGGAGGCGCAGAGGGCAGCATGGGTTGGATGGCGGTGGATGCGGTGGGAAATGCGTACCCTCCAGGGAACAGGGGTGTGGTTTGACATGGGGAGCTGGGGTGGCGAGGTAGCCTGGAAGGCCAATCCATCGATCGAGCCGCAAAGGGGGCGCAAATGGCCGCGAATGGTGGTGCCTCCGCTCCGGCGTCTCCGGTGCCCCTCATCCGCGCGCAGCGGCCTGAAAGGCGGTTTTTGGCCACGGAACCCACGGAAACACACGGAAGTAGGGGGCTCCCGTTGGGTTGGGCGAGCGACCCGGACCCCATTCCTGCTCGAAGCAGGACCGGCGCCACTTCGTTCTCTTCCCCCCGCCGCGCCTTCTCGCCCCTTCCGTGTGTTTCCGTGGTTTCCGTGGCCCATTCCCTGCCAGGCAGAGCATGGGATCCGGGGGCGACTCGTTGGCCACCACCGCTCTCGCCGGTGGCGCTCGGGACAGCTCTTCGCGTCTTTGTGTGAGGCTCTGCCTTCCGGGCCGGAATGGGAGTCCGGTGTCGCAAGGAGGGCCCACGCCCACCCTATTTCCCTCCCTCTGCGCCTCTGCGCCTCTGCGCGAGATTCCCACCCGACGATGATGGCCCCCGCCCGCGACCCTCCCCAATCACCGCCGGGTGAGCGGATATCCAAGCTCCTGCAGTCCGTTGGGGTGGCGCAGCCGGAAGGGCTCGGTGGCCGGCCACGACCAGGTCGATTCGTCAAAGAGGGTGTGCATCGCCGCCACGTCGCAGTGGAAGGGAGGGCCGCCGTCGCGGCCGGTCTGGATGAAGAGGGCCAGCAGCCGGCCGCCGGGGCGGAGCCAGGCGGCGAGGCGCGCCTGGTAGTCGGGCCACTGTGTGGGCGGCAGGGCGCAGAGGCAGGTCTGCTCGTAGACCGCGTCGTACGGGAGGTCAGGCTCCCAGGCGAAAATGTCCGACGCCACCACCTCCGCCTTCGCGCCCGCGGCGGCCAGGGCGGCGCGCACCGCGGCCACGGCGCTCGGCGCCACATCCACCGCGGTCACCCGGAAGCCGGCGCGGGCCAGGGCCACCACCTCGTGGCCGCGACCGCAGCCGGGGATAAGGAGGCGATCGCCGGGCCGCAGGGCACCGATCTCCCGCCAGTGGTCGACCGCCGGGCTCACCCCGCCGCGGTCCCAGCCGGTCTCACCGCGCCGGTAGCGCGCCTCCCATTCCTCCCCGCCGGGGGGTGAACCGTCTCTCTCCATGGGGTCCTCACACCGGGGTGTGGGTCATCGCAGGCGCGAATCGTAAACGAGAGATGGAGACTCCGACACGTCGGGCGCCACCGCTGGGATGCGGACCCACCGCGCGGTGGTAGCCTCTCTCCATGGCCCGTCTGCTCCTCTTGCCGGTTCTCCTCTCGTTGTGGGTGGCCGCCTGTGCCACCCCGCCCGCACCCTTGGCCGGCGGCCCCTTTGCCGCCGTCGGCCACCAGCAGGCGCTCGCCGAGGTCGCCCTCGGCGAGCGGGTGCGGTGGGGTGGCACGGTGGTGAAGACGACACCTCAAGAGGAGGAGACCTGCTTCGAGATCGTCGCCCACCCCCTGAATCGGAGCGGCCGACCACGCGCCGTCGACACCACCGCCGGCCGCTTTGTCGCCTGCGCCCCGGGCTTCTTCGACCCGGCGGTCTACCGCCTCGGCCGGGAGATCACCGTGGTGGGACGGGTGGCGGAGCCGGAGCAGGGTCGGATCGGCGACCACCCCTACCGCTACCCGAAGCTCGCCGCCGAGACCGTCTACCTGTGGCCCGAGCAACGCGAGGAGTACGGCCCCCCGTGGTACCCCGGCTGGTACCCGGATCCCTTCTGGTACGGTCCCTGGTACGGCCCCCCCTACCCGTGGCCGCGCTACTACTACCGGTGATCTTTTTTCGTTACACGAAAAAAGATGTAGGTAATCAAGCCCCTTCGGCCCCCGCAGGGGGCCTTCCTTTTTTCGCTACGCGAAAAAAGAGCGAAAAAAGAGCGCTACCCCTGCTTCGCCTGAAACCGGAACCGTTGCATCCGGACGTTGAGCAGCAGGCCGACGCCGGCGCACATGGTGAGCATCGCCGAGCCGCCGTAGCTCACGAACGGCAGCGGCACCCCGACTACCGGCAGGAGCCCGGTAGTCATCCCCACGTTCACCAGGACATAGAGGGCGAACATCGTCGTCACCCCCACCGCCACCAGGGCGCCGAAGCTGTCCTCGGTCTGGTAGGCGATCTCCAGGCCGCGGAGGATGAGCAGGGCGAAGAGAAGGAGCAGCAGGGCACAGCCCACAAAGCCGAACTGCTCGGCGACCACCGAGAAGATGAAGTCGGTGTGCTGCTCCGGCAGGAAGTGGAGCTCCGACTGGGTGCCGGCGAACAGCCCCTTCCCCCACAGGCCGCCGGAGCCGATGGCGATCTTCGACTGAATGACGTGGTAACCGGAGCCGAAGGGGTCGAGCTCGGGCTTGAGGAAGGCGACAATCCGCCGCTTCTGGTACTCCTCCAGGCCGTGCCACAGGATCGGCGCCAAAAACACGGTCACCGGGAAGAGGGAGGCGATCAGCCAGAGCTGCAGGCCGGCGACAAAGACCATGGCGCCGCCGACGAAGAGGAACATGAGCGACGTCCCGAGGTCGGGCTGCTGGAGGATGAGGAGCAACGGCAGGGCGAGGATCGCCACCGGCCCGATGACCTCTCGGAGCCCCAGGGAACCGGCGAACCGCCCCTTGGCGAGGAAGCGGGCCAGCGCCAGGATCACCGCCAGCTTGGAGACCTCGGACGGCTGGAGGCGGAAGGGGCCGAGGTTGATCCACCGCTGCGCCCCCTGTCCGGTGTGGCCGACAAACAGGACGAGGAGAAGCAGCAACAGCGCGACGCCGTAAAAGAGGTAGGCGGAGAGCTGGAGCTTGTCAAAATCGAGCAAGGCCACCGCCGCCATCGCCACCACCCCGAGCCCCACCCACCAGAGCTGGTGGCGAAAGGTGGCGGCAAGCGGCGCCCCCGGCTCGCCGGTGGCGGCATAGAGCGCCCCGAGGCCGAGTCCGATGAGACCGGCCACCAAAAATAGGAGCCAGTAGTCGATGTTCGCGAGGCGCCGCCGATCGAGCATGGGGGAGAGGGTAGCAGGCGAGCTACGCGAGTCAGTAGGTAGCGGAGACGAATGCCTGAGTTATACGCCATCTTGCCTTAATGGCGTATAACTCGCCTCAGGGCGACGCGCGCAGGGCGACGCCCTTTGGGTACGGCGCCGCCATCTTCGGATGGCGGAAGTACATGTCCAGCAGCGCACCGGCGATGGGCGCGGCGGCCTCACCGCCGTGGCCGCCGTGCTCCACCACCACGGCGATGGCGATGGTCGGCGCCTCCACCGGCGCGAAGCAGACGAACAGGGCGTGGTCGCGGTGGCCTTTGACCCCTTTCCCGTCCGTGCTCGGGACCTCCTCCATCCCCACCACCTGGGCGGTGCCGGTCTTGCCGGCGATCCGGATCCCCTTCACCCGTGACCGCCGGCCGGTCCCGTGGCGCCCCTCCACCGCTGCCTCCAGAGCGTTGCGCAGGGTCTCGAGGTGGGCGACCGAGAGGGGCAGGACGCCGACGTCGTCACCGGTGGCCAGGCGCCGGAGCGACTCACCGTGGCCCGCCATGGCGCCGACGAAGGGACGGCGGAGGATCCCCTCACCGCCGATCGCCGCCACCAGACGAGCAAGCTGCAGCGGGGTGGTGAGGACAAACCCCTGACCGATCGAGGCCGACAGGGTCTCGCCGCCCCACCACGGCTCGTGATGGCGCCTCCGCTTCCACGCCCGGTCCGGGACGAGCCCCGATGCCTCACCGGGGAGGTCGATCCCGGTGGGCGCACCGAGGCCGAGGCGACGGGCGTAGTGGGCGATACGGTCGATCCCCAGGCGCAGGCCGAGCTCGTAGAAGAAGACATCGCACGACTCGACGATCGCCCGGTGGAGGTCGATCTCGCCGTGGCCCCACCGCTTCCAGCAGCGGTAGCGGCGGCCGTGAAACTCGAGACCGCCGTCGCAGAAAAAGTGTGAGGCGCCGAGGTCGTCCTCCAGGGCGGCGGCGGCGAGGACGATCTTGAACACCGACCCCGGCGGGTACTGCCCCTGGATGGCCCGGTCCATCAGCGGTATGGCCGGGTCGGACTGGAGGCGATGCCACGCCTCCCGGCCCAGGCCGGCGGCGAAGCCGTTGGGGTCGAAGGTGGGACGCGACGCCAGGGCAAGGGTCGCACCGTTGCGTGGGTCCAGCGCCACCACCGCGCCGCGCTTGCCGGCCAGCAACCGCTCCGCCTCGCGCTGGAGACGCGCGTCGATCGTCAAGTAGAGGTCGGCGCCGGCCACCGGCGCTACGACGGAGAGGACCTGCTGCTCGCGCCCGAGAGAGTCGACCTGGATCAGCTTGTGGCCGTCGGTGCCGCGCAGGACCGACTCGTAGGTCCGCTCGACGCCGCTCTGTCCCACCTCGTCGCTCCCCTGATAGCCGGCGTAGTCGGGGGAGCCAAGCTGCTTCTCGCTGATCTTACCGACGTAGCCAAGGAGGTGCGCCGCCAACTCGCCTTCAGGGTAGTGGCGCACCGGCAGGGGCTGGATGGTGATCCCGGCCATCTCCGCCGCATGCTGCTCCACCGCCGCCATCTCCTCCCAGCCGATGTCCTCTTTGAGGAGGACGGGGCGGAAAGAGGGAGCGCGTTTGCGCCGGGCGGTGGCCAGTTCGCCCTCGAAGTCATCTCCCTCCTGCGGGAAGATGCGGCGCAGGGTATCCGGGATGTGGCGCCGGTCGGTGAGATCCTCGGGAACCGCCACCAGGTTATACGCGGGACGATTTCCCGCCAGCAGCACCCCGTTGCGATCATGGATCGTGCCGCGCAGGGCGGGCAGGCGCACCACCCGGTAGATGTTGCGGTTGGCGAGGTGCTCATACCGCTCCCCCTCCAGCACCTGCAGGTACCAGAGGCGGGCGACCACCCCGGCGATGCCGAGAAAGAGAAGCGCCGCGAGCCACACCAGACGCCGCTTGATCTGGGTGAGCTCGGTGAGCCGGTGGTGAAGCGATCGGGCCATGGATCACCGGTGCGAATAGTAGGTGGTGTCACGCGGTCCGAGGCCCAACCGGAGGGCACCGTAGACCAGCAGCGCGCCGACCGCCGCGGTGAGCGGCGTGTCCACCGCCAGCGCAGCGAAAAAGGCACCCGGCGACGGCACCACCCCGCCGGCCAGGGGCAACAGCAACCACTCGAGGGTGTGAATCGCGGCGGTGAGCAGGGTCAGGGCGACGAGATGGAGCAGCGGCCCGCGCGCGGACCCGCGCCCCCCGAGGGAACCGGCCACATACCCGGCCACCGCCCTGCCGATCAGATGCTGCCCCGGAGGCCCGAGGCTGCAACCGTCGAGAAAGAGGCCGAGGCCGGCGCCCGCCGCCAGCCCCGCCCCCTTGCCGAAATAGAGACCACAGAAATAGGTGGCCACCAGGGAGAGGTCGACAAAGCCGTGGATCGCGCTGGAGAAGGCGACCTGGAGGGGGACCGCCAGGAAGAGAAGAAGG
>CAZRGD010000056.1:0-10986 GCA_964599505.1 uncultured Nitrospirota bacterium
CGGACTCGAGCCCACTTTCCCTCGCGACGATCGCCAAAGCCCGACAGACTCCTAGTCCCTAATCCCTAGCCCCTAGCCCCTCCTCCCCATACACCCGCGCCACCCGCGGGCCGATGCTGCACAGGACCTCATAGGCGATCGTCCCGGCCTGGGTCGCCACCTCCTCGGCGGTGATTCTCTCCCCTCCCTGGCGGCCGATCACCACCGCCGTGGACCCCACCGCAGCCGCTGCACAATCGGTGAGGTCGATGCAGGTGAGGTCCATGTTCACCCGCCCGAGGATCGGGCAACGGCGGCCGGCGACGAGCAGCGCGCCCCGGTTGGAGAGGGCGCGCGGCAGACCGTCGCCGTAGCCGATCCGTACCACCCCCATCCGGGTGGGACGGCGACAGCGAAAGGTGCGGCCGTAGCCGACCGTTGCCCCCGCCTCCAGGTGGCGGACCCGCACCACCCGGGTGAGAAGGGTGAGAGCGGGCTCCAGATCAGCGCCGCCGTAGCCGTAGAGGCCGAGCCCCGGCCGCACCATGTCGAAGTGGGCGCCGGGGAAACCGATCACCCCGGCGGTGTTCGCCAAGTGAAACGGGATGGCGTCGAAGCCCGCCGCCGCCACCCGCGCTCGGAGGGCAGCGAAGGCGTCGATCTGCTCACCGGTGAAGGCGGCATCCTCGTCCGCACAGGCGAGGTGGCTCATCACCCCCGCGAGGCGCAGGTGGGTGGCGTGGCGCAAGCGCGAGAGCGCCGTCTCCAGGGCCGCCGCCTCCAGACCGAGCCGCCCCATCCCGGTATCGACCTTCAGGTGGATCCCCACCGGTCGGTCGCCGTGCCGCGCCGCCGCCTCCAGAGGGTCGAGCTCGGCGGGGTCGCTCACCACCACCTCCAGACCGAGCTCGACCACCGCCTCCGCCGCCGTCTCGTAGCCGGGGCTCAACACCAAAATTGGCGCTGCAACCCCGGCCCCACGCAGGGCAGCCGCCTCCTCCACCACCGCCACCCCGAGACCGTCGATACCGGTCTCCTCCAGCCGCCGCGCCACCGCCACCAGACCGTGACCGTAGCCCCCCGCCTTGACTACCCCGACCACCCGGGTTTGCGGATGGAGGCGGGCGCGGAGGCGGCCAAGGTTGCGGGCCACCGCCGCCAGGTCCACCAGAGCACGGGTGGCAGGGCCGGCGGCCCCATCTACAGCGGCGGGCTCGGCGGCGAGGAGGGGATCGGAGAACGCCATGGCGGAGAGGGGCGATGCATGGAGCACCACCAGCCGAACGACGGTATCAGGTTGAACGGGTTGGTGGCATACGGGATGCCACCAGCATTCAGCGGTCAGCCCGCAAGTAGCTCGCTCCCGCCCATCATCGTCGGCTCCGAGTCGGAATCGCTATCGCTATCGGGATCGAAATCGGACCCCAACCGCTGGGCCACGGTGCGGATCGCTGCCGGGGGCATCCCGACGGCCGGTCCACCGGCGGGAACAGGGGGTAGGACGAGATCCGATCCCGATAGCGATCCCGATTTCGATGGATCTCCGACGGTTTCACCCTGTGGGTGTGTGGCCGCAAGGCTCACGGGTGTGGCAACCGCTTGTCGCGGCGGTGAAAAGGTGGCGTGGAGACGATCAGAGCCGACGACCACGGCCCCGCCGCGACCCACTGACCGGCGAACACTACGACGGCTGTCCGTACTCGAAGGCCTCGGACATGAAACGGGCGTAGCGGCGCACGAACCACAGCTCCGCCTTGCCCACCGGGCCGTTGCGATGTTTGGCGATGATCAGGTCGGTGGGCCAGGCGTCGGCGTCTTCTTCCATCTTATCCGGGTCGCGGTGGAGGAAGAGGACGACGTCGGCGTCCTGCTCGATCGCGCCGGACTCGCGCAGGTGGGAGAGCTTCGGTCCGCCGACGGCCTCCTCCACCCGCCGGCTGAGCTGCGCCAGGGCGATCACCGGGACGTTGAGCTCCTTCGCCAGGGCCTTCAACGAACGGGAGATCTCGCCGATCTCCAGGTCGCGCCGCTCGGCACGGTGGTTGCCGCGCATGAGCTGAAGATAGTCGACGATGATCAGGTCGCAGCCGTGTTCCTGCTTCAGCCGCCGCGCCCGCGCGCGCATCTCCAGGGGCGACAGGGTGGCGGAGTCGTCGATGAAGATCTGCGCCTGGCTCAGGGCCGACGCCGCGTTGGTCGCCGCGCTCCACGCCTCCTTCGGGATCGCCCCGGTGCGCACCTGATGGGCGTCGATCTCCGCCTCCGCGCACAGCATGCGCAGGGTGAGCTGGAGGCTCGACATCTCCAAGGAGAAGAAGGCCACCTTGGCGCCGTGGCGCACCGCGGCGTTGGCAGCGATATTCAGCCCCAGGGCGGTCTTCCCCACCGACGGACGGGCCGCCAGGATGATCAGATCCGATTTCTGAAAACCAAGGAGCTTGTGGTCGAGGCCGTCGTAGCCGCTCGGGACGCCCGAGAGGGTCTTGCCGCGGCGGCCCATCTCTTCGAGGCTGGTAAAGGCATCCTTCACCAGCGGCTTCATCCCCACAAAGCCGGTCGTCGCCCCCTCATCGCTGAGGGTAAAGAGCTGCTGCTGGGCACGATCGAGGATCTCCCCCGGCGTCTGTCGTCCCTCGCAACAGGAGGCGGAGATCTCCTGCGCCGCCCCGAGCATCCGCCGGAGTTGGTGCTTCTCGCGGACGATCTCCGCGTGGTGGCGGATATTCCCCGCCGAGGCGACCGCCGCAGTGAGCTCCGCCAAGTAGGCCGCCCCCCCCACCTCGCCGAGGACCCCCTCGTGGGTGAGGGACTCGATGAGGGTGAGCTCATCAATCGGCTCGCCCTTCGCCCCGAGGCGGGACATCGCCTCGAAGATATGGCGGTGAGCGCGGGCGGAGAAGTGGTCGGCGCGAACCACCTCCAGCGCCGTGTAGAGCGCCTCGTTGTGCCACAGGACCGCCCCGAGGACCGCCCGCTCCGCCTCAAGGCTGCGCGGCTGGGCCGCCTTCACCGGACTTGGTTCCACCGTCTCCATCGACGCTCACCCGAAAAAAAGGACCCCCCGGCGGAGCTCGCCGGGGGGCCTCGAAGATAAGCCTGAAGTGGGTCGGTCCGCTACTCGGTCGCTGCCTCGGCGGGGACCGCCTCCGAAGCCTCGGCCTCCTCTGCCGCGACCTCGGCGCTCTCCGCGCCCTCGGCCTCGACCGGCTCCGGCTCGGCGGGCGCCTCGGCGCTCACCACCACCTTCACCGTCGCCACCACCCGCTGCGGCAGGCTGACCTCCACCGTCGTCTCGCCCACCTCCTTGATCGGGGCGGCGAGAGAGATCTTGCGTCGCTCGATGTCGAAGCCGCGCGCCGCGAGCTCGCGGGCGATATCGATGGTGGTCACCGCGCCGTAGAGGGTGCCTGACTCGCCGACCCGCTCGATGAACTCGAGCTCCTGGGCGCCGAGGTTCTTCGCCAGATCCTCGGACTCGAGACGAATGCGCTTCATCTTCTCCGCGACGATCCGCTTGTGGTGCTCCATCTGGTGCAGGCTGCCGCGCGTCGCGAGAACAGCGACACCCTTCGGAATCAAGAAGTTACGACCGTAGCCACGTTTCACCGTGACCACGTCGCCCATCTCACCGAGGTGGTCCACCGCATCCATCAACAAGACCTGCATCGTCGCCATGACCAAGACTCCTACGCCCGCGCCGCCCAGGCGGGACCGTTTCGTACAAAGGGGGCGAGAGGATAGGGAGGGGACTCCCCGTGGGTCAAGGAGAAGGGGAGGTCCATTATCTTCGGCTCCAAAATCGGTATCGGGATCGAAATCGGGATCGGATCTCGTCCCACCCCCCTGCTCCCGCCGGTAGCCCGTCGCTCAGCATGGCCGCAGAAGCGATCCGTACCATGGCCCAGCGGTAAGGGGCCGATCCCGATAGCGATCCCGATTCTAAACGGACGATGATGGCCCCCCCGCCAGGGTTGACCTACCGCGACGATGGAGGAAGATCGCCCGTCGTCGCCGCCGCAAAGCGCGGAGCGAATCAAGGAGGCATCCGTCTCGACCGACATGGTGAGAAGCACCGGAGCGCCCGATGGCCCACGCCGTGACCGACAAAATCAGCCTTCACCACGACGAGGAGATCGTCGACGCCGTCCGTGTCCGCCTGGTCGTCAACCGACTGATTGCCCAGGACGGCCGTCTCTACCTCACCAACCGGCGGATCCTCTTCTCCCCGAGCGGCCTCGTGGACCGAGCGGTGGGGGCGGTGGAGATCAGCGTCTACCTTCCCCACGTACGCGACATCAGCGTCGAAGAGAACGCCCTCACCCTCCAGTCGCGCAGCCGCCTCTACCGGTTCGAGGGCAAGCAGGTGGACCTCTTCGCCGAGCAGGCGAAGGCAATCCTCAACGCCCCCGACGAGTGTGCCAGCGACGACTGCATGGAAGAGGAGACCCGGGTCACCGCCACCGCCTGCCCCACCTGCGAGCAGACAGTGCGCTCCGACTTCATCTACTGCCCCTACTGCCAGGAGCAGCTCATCTCCCCGGTCTGCCCCCACTGCCACCGACCGACGGAGGAGGCGTGGACCTTCTGCCCGAGCTGCCGCTGCGCCCTGTGAGGGGTTAGCAGAAAGTAGAAAGTAGGGGGATAGTAGAAGGTAGAAAGTAGGAAGTAGAAAGGGGACGCTCCTCTCGGAGGATGGTGGCGACCCCGCCGCCCAAAAGGGTTGGAGGCCGCTGGCAGCGGGCACCCTTTCCGCGGGAAGGCACTATTCCCACCGTAACTTCCCGAAGCAGCCCCCTTTCTACTTTCTACCTTCTACTTTCTACTTTTCTCCCCCCTCCCCCCCGTGCCCCCCCGCGACTGCTACTTCGGCGGCACCTTCGATCCGGTCCACACCGGCCACCTGGCGATCGCCGCCGCCGCCCTGGCCACGAACGAAGTGACGCGGGTCATCTTCCTCCCCGCCGCGGCGCCGCCGCACAAGGGGGGACGGCCGCTACGCCCGTTTGCCGAGCGCCTCCACCTCTTGCAGCTTGCCTGCGGAGACAAGCCCCACCTGGCGGTGAGCCCGCTGGAGGCGGAGCTCTCCGCTCCATCGTTCACCGCCCGCACCCTGGAGGCGCTCGTCGAGCGCGGTGAGCCCCGGCCCATCCGGCTGCTCATGGGGGCGGACACCCTTCTCGACCTGCCCAACTGGTACCGGCCGGAGCGGGTGGTCGAGCTCGCCCGTATCCTCGTCGCCCCGCGCCCGGGGGTGGCGGCGGAAACCCTCCGCGCCGCCACCGCGGCGCTCCTCCCCGGAGATGAATTCGACCACCACGTCCGTCTCCTGGAGATGGCGCCGGTAGCGTGCTCCGCCACCGAGATCCGCAGCCTGCTGGCGCGCGGCCTTGACCCTGGTGAGTTGCTGCCGGAACCTGTGCGCGCTTATCTCCTCGGCACCCCCCCTCCGGAGGAAGGTTGAGCCCCTTCGCCGCCCCCTCCCCACCCGCTCGATCCTGGGTTCACCCTCTCTTGCTCGGGGTGACCGTGGGCGCCGCAGTGCTGATGGTCGTCCTCGCCCTCGCCGACGAGAACGGCGTCCTGCCGCGGCGGGCCAAGGCGCGCGAGATCGCCGCCATGCGCGCCACCGTCGCCCACCTTCAGACGGAACAAAAGGAGCTTTCGGAGCGTCTCGACAACCTCGCCGGCGGCCGCTTCGAGATGGAGCGCATCGCCCGCGAACGGCTGGGGCTGGTGCGCAAGGGAGAGCTCATCTACCGCTTCGATCAGCGGTAGCGGGAGGTTGGGCTCGCGCTGGGTGCCGAGTCACCGAGCGCTGGCGGAAAACACCTGTTTGCGCAGACGGATCGACTTGGGGGTCACCTCCACCGCCTCGTCATCGGTGATGAACTCGATCGCCCGCTCCAGGGTGATCGGCTGCACCGGCGCCAGAAGGATGTTGTCGTCGCGGCCCGACGCCCGCATGTTGGTGAGCTTCTTCATCTTGCACGGGTTGACGATCAGATCGCGGTCGCGGCTGTGCTCGCCGATCACCATGCCGCGATAGACCACATCCCCCGGACCGATGAACAGGGTTCCGCGTGGCTCGAGGTGAAAGAGGGCGTAGGCGACCGCGTCGCCGTTGCGATCGGCGACCAGAGAACCGGTGAGACGAGACGGAAAATCACCGCGGTACGGCTCGTAGCCGTCGAGGTAGGCGTTGAGGATGCCGCTGCCGCGGGTATCGGTGAGGAACTCGTTGCGGTAGCCGATCAGGCCGCGCGACGGGATCGAGTACTCCATCCGTACCCGGCCGCTGCCATGGTTCACCAGGTTGAGCATCCTTCCCTTGCGCAGGGCGAGCTTCTCGCTCACCACCCCGATGAGCGGCTCCGGACAGTCGACGAAGAGGTGCTCGATCGGCTCCAGCCGCTGGCCCTTCTCTTCCTTGTAAATGATCTGCGGCCGCCCGACGGTGAGCTCGAACCCCTCACGGCGCATCGTCTCGATGAGGATCGCCATTTGCAGCTCGCCGCGCCCCTTCACCAGGATCGAGTCGTCCGGTTGCTCCTCCACCTGGATGGCAACGTTCTGCAACGTCTCCTTGTGGAGCCGCTCGCGGATCTTGCGTGCCTGGACGATCGTCCCCTCGCGGCCGGCGAGCGGTGAGGTATTGGCGCCGAAACGCATCGCCACGGTCGGCTCATCGACGCTGATCCGCGGCAACGCCCGCGGCTGCTCGCGGGTGCAGATCGTGTCGCCGATCTCCACCTCGTCGATCCCCGCGAGGATGGCGATCTCGCCGGGCCCCACCTCGCTCACCTGCCGGATCTCCAGGCCGTCGTACACCTGCAGGCGGGTCACCTTGAGCGGCCGGTTGGCGCCATCCTCGCCGACGCACACCAGGGCATCGGACTCGTGCGCCCTGCCGTGGACCACCCTCCCGATGGCGAGCCTGCCGAGGTAGTCGGAGTAGTCGAGGTTGGCGACCCGCATCTGGAACGGCTCCGCTGGATCGAAACGCGGCGGCGGCACCGTTTTGACGATCGTATCAAACAGGAGGGTGAGGTCGCCCGCCTCGTCTTCCATCGACGCCTTGCAGGTGCCGTCACGGCCGACGGCGTAGAGGACCGGGAACTCGATCTGCTCGTCGCTGGCATCGAGATCGATGAACAGGTCGTAGATCTCATTGAGCACCTCCGCCGGACGGGCGTCCCCACGGTCGATCTTGTTCAACACCACCACCATCGCCAGGTGCATCTCCAGCGCCTTGGCCAGGACGAAGCGGGTCTGGGGCAGGGGCCCCTCCGCCGCGTCCACCAACAAAATCGCCCCGTCCACCATGGAGAGCGCCCGCTCCACCTCACCCCCGAAGTCGGCATGGCCCGGGGTATCGAGGATATTGACCTTCACCTCGTGCCACACCACCGAGCAGTTCTTCGCCGAGATGGTGATCCCGCGCTCCCGCTCCAGGTCCATCGAGTCCATCGCCCGCTCTTGCATCCGCCGCCCCTGCCCGACGGCGCCGGACTGGCGAAACATCTGATCCACCAGGGTCGTCTTGCCGTGGTCGACGTGGGCGATGATGGCAATATTGCGAAGCTCAGGGGTCTCGGCGGGGGGAATCACGGCATACCTCGAAAGAAGGGGGCGCGCATTATCCACGCGCCGCGCCCTTGGGCCAGCCCTCAAGCCCGCTTGTCCATTATCCGTAGGGGAACGCAAGATGGCCGCCCGTGCGCCGCGCCGCGCCGATCGGCGCCGGAGGAGGCAGACGTGATCACCCCACTCGAAAAGACCCTCGCCGACTACCGCGACTCTCTCTATCTCCTCTTTCAGCGGTTCACCGACGGTGAGCACCCGTTCCTGTTGCGTGGTGACATCATCGATCAGGTGGCGGCCCACCTGGCCGAACGGCCCGAGGATGAGCCGTGGTTCACTGACACCGGCCTGTTGCGCTGGTTCCAGCGGGTCCAGGAGGCGGTGATCCAGTCACCGTGGGTGGCCCTGGCGGCACGCACGCGGATCGCCCGCTGGCAGTACGTGCGGCTGCACACGGTGGACATGACCCTCGAGGTGATCCCGGCGGAGGCCTACCTGCGGATGAAGGAGGAGGCGATCCTCGGGCCGCAGCCGTACGGCCGCCAGCCCCTGGAGATCGACACCGACCCGTTCAACCGCGGCTTCCCGCGCCTCAAGGAGCCCCGCTCGATCGGCCGCGGGGTGGAGTTTTTGAACCGCCACCTGGCGAGCGAGATGTTCCGCGACCGCGAGGCCGCCGGCCACCAGCTCCTCCGTTTCATGAAGCTCCACGAGGTCGACGGCCGCTCCCTGATCCTCAACGGCCGCATCACCGACCTACCCACCCTGGAAGATCGCCTGCGCGACGCGATCGATTACGCCGCTTCGCTCCCACCGGAGACGCCGTGGCAAGAGATGGTTCTGACGATGCAGGAGCTCGGCTTCGAGCCCGGTTGGGGCGGCTGGGCGGAGCGAGTGCGGGAGACCCTGGAGCTCCTCGGCGAGCTCATGGAGGCGCCCGACGCCCCGACCCTGGAGCGATTCATCTCCCGCATCCCGATGATCTTCCGCATCGCCATCCTCTCCCCCCACGGCTGGTTCGGCCAGGACGGGGTGCTGGGCCGCCCCGACACCGGCGGTCAGGTGGTCTACATCCTCGACCAGGTCCGGGCGCTCGAGGCACACATGCGCCAGTGGTTCGAAGAGCAGGGGGTCGAGGTGACGCCGCGGATCCTCATCGTCACCCGCCTCATTCCCGAATCCGATGGCACCACCTGCCACCAGCGCCTGGAGCCGGTGCGCGGCTGCGAGCACACCGACATCCTCCGCGTCCCCTTCCGCACGGCCAGCGGCGAGCCCCTGCCCCAGTGGATCTCCCGCTTTCAGGTGTGGCCCTATCTGGAGACCTTCGCCCTAGAGGCGGAGCGGGAGATCCTCGCCGAGCTCGGCGCCCGACCCGACCTGGTGATCGGCAACTACTCCGACGGCAACCTGGTGGCGACCATCCTTGCCCACCGCCTCGGGGTCACCCAGTGCAACGTCGCCCACGCCCTGGAGAAGTCGAAGTACGTCCTCTCCGACCTCTACTGGCAGGAAAACGAAGAGAGCTACCACTTCTCCACCCAGTTCACCGCCGACCTCATCGCGATGAACACCGCCGACTTCATCATCGCCTCTACCTACCAGGAGATCGCCGGCACCGAAGAGTCTGTGGGCCAGTACGAGGGCTACGCCAACTTCACCCTACCGGCCCTCTACCGGGTGGTGAACGGCATCTCGCTGTTCGACCCGAAGTTCAACATCGTCTCCCCGGGTGCGGCCGCCGACACCTACTTTCCGTACTCGGAGGCGGCGCGCCGCAACGAGCCCTTGCGCGAAACCGGCAAGCAGCTCCTCTTCGCAGACGACCCGGGGGTCCCCTTCCGCGGTACCTTCACCGAACCGGACCGGCCCCTCCTCTTCGCCCTCTCGCGTCTCGACCGGATCAAAAACGTCACCGGCCTGGTGGAGGCGTACGCCGACCACCCGCGCCTGCGGGAGCTCGCCAACCTAGTGGTCATCGGCGGCCACTGCGACCCCGGGCTTTCCGACGACGAAGAGGAGCGATCCGAGTCCCAGCGGCTGCACGACCTGATCGACGCCCACGGTCTCGACACCTCGGTGCGCTGGCTCGGCACCCACCTCGACAAGCCGCAGGCAGGCGAGCTCTACCGGGTGGTCGCCGACCACCGCGGCGGCTTCGTCCAGCCCGCCCTCTTCGAGGCCTTCGGCCTCACCGTGGTGGAGGCAATGGTCTCGGGGCTACCCACCTTCGCCACCTGCTACGGCGGCCCCCTGGAGATCATCGAGAACGGCCGCTCCGGCTTCCACATCGACCCCGCCCACCCGCAAGAGATGGCCGAGGTCATCGCCACCTTCCTCGAACGCACCGCCGCCGACCCGGCGGTGTGGGACGCGGTATCGAAGGCGGGGATCGCCCGGGTGCAGAGCCGCTACACCTGGGAGCTCTACGCCGAGCGCCTCCTCACCCTGTCGAAGGTGTACGGTTTCTGGCGCTTCGTCTCCGACCTCGAACGGCGCGAGACCGCCCGCTACCTGGAGATGTTCTACCACCTCCAGTACCGGCCGCTCGCCGCGGCGGTGGGGGAGGCGGGGTAGCGGCCGGCGGCCGGAAGGCGATGGCTCACGCGAAGCCGCGAAGCGCTGCATGGAGCGGAAAAAAGATGGGGTACCTGACCGTAGGGTCGGCAGAGGCCGACCGACGCCGTCATCTCAAGAAGGTACGGTGCTCGGCGGGCCTCTGCCCGCTCTACGGACGGTGCCATCTCGGCCTGCATTGCGATTTCCGCTGATCCTCTCTGCGCGCAATCAGCCCCCCTACCGCCGCCAGCGGCGCAGGAGGAGGGAGTTGGAGACCACCGACACCGACGACAGGGCCATCGCCAGCCCCGCCCACTCGGGCGGCAACGAGATGTGGAAGTAGGGGACGAGGAGGCCGGCCGCCACCGGGATGGCGACGGCGTTGTAGCAGAAGGCCCAGAAGAGGTTCTGCTTGATCTTCCTCAAGGTCGCGCGGCCCAGTTGGATCGCCTCGACGACCCCGGTGAGCTCCGAGTGGACGATCACCATATCGCCCGCCTCCCGTGCCACCTCCGCACCGGCGCCCATGGCGATCCCGACGGTGGCGGCGGCGAGGACCGGGGCGTCGTTGACGCCGTCGCCGACAAAGCAGACCTGCTCCCCCGCCGCCACCCGCTCCTTTACCCGCGCCACCTTGTCCGCCGGCAGCAGCCCCCCCTCGCCCGCCGCCAGGCCGAGCTCCGCCACCAGGGCGGCGACCGCCGCGGGGCGATCACCCGAGAGGAGCTCGGTGGCCACCCCCAGGTCGCGCAGCTCCGCCAGGACCTGCGCCGCCTCCGGTCGCGGCCGGTCGGCCAGGAGCAACCAGCCCACGCGCCGGCCACCCGTCGCCCACACGACGCGGCCGGCCGCACGCTCGGTAGCGGA
>CAZRGD010000057.1:0-10978 GCA_964599505.1 uncultured Nitrospirota bacterium
ACATGGATCTCGTACTCACAGGCCACCCGTGCGTACTTCTCCTGCAGCCGCCCGATGCGCTGCATCACCTTGTCATACCGCTTGATGCACCCCTTCTTCGACAACCCCGTCGCCAACGCTCCCAGCTTCGCCTCAAAGCGTTGGGTGAACAGGGTGTCGATCGCCGCCTCCTTCTCGGCGCGGCGGGTGGAGCGGCAGTAGAGCTCCATCTCCCCGGTGGCATCGTTGCGCTGCGGGTAGATCCGCACCTCATTGGCGCCGTGCTGGCGCACGAGCTGTGCCCGCTCTTCCTCCCAGGCCTCCGCCGGCCGGCGGTGGACTCTCAGATACGAGCAGCCCCGCTCCTTCAACCAGTCCAGGTTCGCCTTCGTGGCCAACCCCGCATCCATCACGATCAACGGGTGCGCCTCGGTGTCCGCCAGGGCCTCCACCCTCTCCTTGAGCGTCACCGGTTCGCTGACGTTGCCCGCGAAGACCTGGCTGTGGCGCGGAAAGCCACTGCGGTCGAGCACCAGCCCCAAGGTGACGAGCGGACAGTCGTACCGCTTCTCCTTGGACCGGCCGAAGGCGGCCAGATCGTTGTGCTTGCCGCGGCCTTCGAAAAAGGTGTTGGTCAGGTCATAGAGGGTGATCGTGCAGTCCAGGTCGAATAGGGTGCGCTCCCGCTCGAACAGGGAGCGCTCCAGGGCCTTGCGATGCGTGAGCAGCCGGTCGGAGACCCGGTACAGGCGGCTGAGGCTACAACTGTGGAAGTCCTCGCCCATCAGCTCGCCCAGGCCGCTCTCCCGTTGCAGCCAGCGGTGAGTGGCGCGCTCGCTGCCCGGCGCCGCCATCCGCCCGATGATCAGGCCGATCGCCGCGGTCACCTCGGCGCGGTTCAGACCCAAGGAGGTGAGCTGGGTGTCCAACTCCAGGGAACGCAAGGCCTCATAGGCCAGGTGCTCCACCCCCACGCTCCTGAGCTGAGAGCTCTCGACGCTGTCGATATCCACCGCGCGAAAATCGGGCGCGGTCTTGGCGGTTTCGGGGGAATCGACGGGGGCATACTCCTGCTTTTTCGCGATCAGGCTCGCCGCGAGCCGCTGCGCCTCCGCCTCCACCGCCTCGTCGACCGGCAAGAGGCTCTCCTGTCGGTGGAGGATCTCCTCGACCCGGTTCGTGAGCGCCGGCCACGACTCCCGCGGGATGGAAAAGTCGGCGGCGAGATGCAACAGCGTCCGTTGCCGGACCTTCTCGCCCACGCGCGTCGATTCCACCAACCGATGGGTCGTGTAGGAGGCACCGTCCTTCTTGTGCCGGGTCGTCGTCTTTCGAATGAACATGCCGCCAAGGTGCCAGCGGCAGGGAAAAATGTCAACATTAACAAATAACTGTAAGGCACTACATTCGGATCCTGCGACCCTCCCCTAAGAAAATCAACCCCTTACCCGAACACCATCCCCAAATCTGCACTTTTGCGAGCGGAAAGTGACGAAGATGGGGTAGGACCACCGTGAGACCGCCGATGCATCCCCTTTCGCCCGTTCCCTGCCCAGCGGAAAGGACGAGCCGACGATTATGGCTGCGCCTCTGCGCGAGACCTTCACCCGACGATTATGGTACCGTGCCGCCGAGTTGCCGGGTCTCCTCCTCCGTGGTAACGATGGCCTATTCATCGTCGCCATTGGCGGCACCCACGGGTGGAATGCAACGCACCCACGGAGGAGGAAGCATGAACACGTTTTGTTGCTGGACTGCGGTCACCCTGGCCGCGGCGCTCATCACCACCCCTGCGACCGCCCAGATCCGTCCGGGCGCCGTCACTCTGTCACCCATGGCGGGCGGCTACAGCTTCGACGGCGACCAGAACCTGGAGAACCGAGCGGTCTACGGCCTCGGTCTCGGCTACGACCTCACCAAGCACTGGGGGGGAGAGCTGACGGGCAACTTCATCGACACCCGCTCGGATGCGGGCCGCGGCAACGCCAATGTCTACAATGTGCGCGCCGACGCCCTCTACCACTTCCGGCCAGGCAAGCGGCTGGTCCCCTACCTCTCCGCCGGCGCCGGGCTCATCCACTTCGACCCCGATTTCCATTCCGACACCACCGACCCCCTGGTGGAGTATGGCGGGGGGATCAAGTACTTCCTGTCGCCCCGCGTCGCCCTGCGCGGTGACCTGCGCAACCTCTATTCCTTTAACAACAACGACACGAAGATGAATTGGTCCGCCGTGGGCGGCCTCACCTTCCTCTTCGGCGGTGAGAAAGAGCCGACGCCGCCCGTGGACAGCGACGGCGACGGAGTCACCGACGACCGTGACAACTGCCCGCAGACCCCGCCCGGGACCACCGTGGGCGTGGACGGTTGCCCGCCGCCCCCAGCCACCCCGGTGGACACGGACGGCGACGGGGTGACCGATGACCTCGACCGCTGCCCCAGCACCCCAGCGGGTACGGCGGTGGATGCGGCGGGCTGCCCGAAGGACAGCGACGGTGATGGGATCGCCGACTTCCGCGACCGCTGCCCGAATACGCCGCACGGCGTCGCGGTCGATGGCCGCGGCTGTGCCAAGGACTCGGACGGTGACGGCGTCGCCGACTTCCGCGACCAGTGTCCGAACACCCCGCGCCAGGCGAAGGTCGACGGGCGCGGCTGCTGGGTCCTCCAGGGGGTCCACTTCGCCACCGGGAAGGCGGACCTCACCGGCGGCTCGGCGCCGGTCCTCGACGCGGTGGTGCGGGTCCTGAAGGCGAACCCGAACCTTCGCCTGGAGGTCCAGGGCCACACCGACGCCACCGGCTCGGTGCGCCTCAACCAGCGCCTGTCACAACAGCGCGCCGAGGCGGTCGCCGCCTACTTCACCGCCCACGGCGTCGACTCGAGCCGTCTCGCCGCCAAGGGGTACGGCCCGAGCCGACCGGCGGCGACCAACGACACCGCCGACGGGCGGGCGAAGAACCGCCGCGTGGAGCTCAAGCCGCTGCACTAGCGGCGCAAGAGGCGAGGGGAGGGAATGCGGGGTGAACTCGAGGCTGGCGGCACCGCGGCCATCCACCCCCTCATCCCCCAACCCTCACTCCCCAACCCCGCGTGCGTAGCGCGCCGTCCCCCATGCTCCGTCTCATCGCCAAGGTCCTGAAGGGACTCGCCTCCGAGCAGCGCCCGGCGCAGCTCGCCCTCGCCTTCGCCCTTGCGATGGTCGCCGGGATCACCCCGCTCGCCACCCCCCACAACCTCGTGGTCCTCCTGCTGGTCCTCTGTCTGCGGATCAACCTCTCCATCTTCCTCGTCGGCCTCGCCCTCTTCTCCGCCCTCGGCCTCGCCCTCGCCCCCCTCTTTCACCACCTCGGCCTCCTGCTCCTCACCGCGCCCGCTCTCCACGGTAGCTGGGTCGCCCTGTACAACACCGTTCCCGGTCGCATGGAGGGGATCAAC
Organism: uncultured Nitrospirota bacterium; assembly: GCA_964599505.1. Classification (GTDB taxonomy): domain Bacteria; phylum CG2-30-53-67; class CG2-30-53-67; order CG2-30-70-394; family CG2-30-70-394; genus CG2-30-70-394. The sequence goes on from CAZRGD010000057.1 coordinate 3,418, forward strand.
AACACGGTGGTCGTCGGCTCCCTGGTCGTCGCCCTGATCGCCCTGGTGCCGCTTCACCTCCTCGGCGTCGTCTTCGTCCGCCGCTACCGTGAGCACCTCCTCGCCTGGGTCCGGAAGACGCGCCTCGCCCAACTCTTGAAGGCGTCGAAGCTGTGGCGCGCCTACCAGGCGGTGGCGCGGGTCCGTGGAGGTGGGTCATGAGCTGGATCCGCTGGCCCGGTCTCGTCGTCTTCGTCGTCGTGGTGGCGCTGCTCGTCGCCGGGGTGTGGCTGGTGGCGCCGTGGGCGATCAAACGAACCATCGAGTCCGCCGGCAGCCGGGCGGCAGGTGCGCAGGTGGAGGTGGCCGATGTGGACCTCACCCTCCTCCCCCTTGGGATCCGGCTGGAGGGGCTGGCGGTGGCCGATGCCAAGGCGCCGATGACCAACGCGGTGGAGATCGGCCGGCTGACCGCCACCCTGGAGGTCAAGCCGCTCCTCTGGCGCAAGGTGGTGATCGACGAGCTCCGCGGCGAGCAGATCCGCTTTGGCACCCCGCGCACCCGCTCCGGGGCGCTTCCCAACGCGACCGCCCCCGAAGCCGGCCGCGGCCACACCCCGGCCGCGGCGGGCCACCCCCTGGGCAGCCTCTCCAAGCTCCCCACGGCGAAGGAGATCCTCGCCCGCGAGCACCTCGACACCGTCGATGCGGCAACCAAGCTGAAGGAGGAGGTGGCCGCCACACGCGCCCGCTGGCAGAAGCGGATCGCCACCCTGCCGGATCAGAAGAAGCTCGCGGCGCATCGCTCGCGCCTGGAGAAGGTCCGCGGCGAGGCGAAGGCGAACCCGGTGGCGGCGGCCGGTGAGGCGAAGCGGCTGGTCAGCGAGATCCGCGCCGACGCGAAGCAGATCCGCACCGCCCGCACGGAGCTTGCCGCCGACCTCGACCGGCTGAAAAAAGAGGCGGCCACCCTGAAGGCGGCGCCCGGTCGAGATGCGGCACGGTTGCGGGCGAAGTACGCCCCCTCCGCCGGCGGCCTGGCAAACGCCACCCGCACGCTGCTGGGCCCTGGGGTGGCGGATCCCATCGACAAGGCGCTCACCGGGTACCGGCGCCTCGCCCCGTACCTCGGGGGCCCCAATGGAGGAAAGGGGGGAGGAAAGGGGGACAGCAAGGAAGAGAAGGCAGCGAAGCCGGCCCCCTTCGGCGGCCGGAACGTCGCCCTGCCGGACCGCGACCCCGATCCGGACTTTCTCGTCCGCACCGCCCACCTCTCCCTGGAGCTCAGCTTCGGCCGCCTCTCCGGCGAGATCCACAACCTCACCAACGACCCACCGCGCCTCGGCCGCCCCACGACCTTCGCCTTCACCGGTGACCACCTGAAAGGGGCGAAGGCGGTGCGCATCAACGGCAGCCTCGACCACCGCGACCCGGCCCACGCGCGTGACCAGGCACAGGTGGCGATGGAGGGGCTCACCCTCGCCGGTCACCAGCTCGGCGGTGCCACCCTGCCAGTGGCGGTGACTGCCGGGGTCGCGGGCGGCGAGGGCCACCTCTCCGTGGCGAATGACCGACTCGATGGCGGCGGTGACGCCCAGCTCACCGGTCTGCACCTCACCCCGGAGGGATCGGGGGTGGCCGCCCGGGCGCTCTCCGGCGTCGACCACCTCGCCCTGCGGGTGGAGATCGGCGGCACCCTCGACGATCCGACCGTGCGCCTCTCTTCCGACCTCGACCGGCTGCTCGGCGACGCGGTCGGGCGTGAGGCGAGGGCCCAGGCCGCGAAGCTGGAGGCGAAGCTCAAGTCGGCGATCGCGGAGCGGGTGGCGGCGCCGATCGACGAGGCCACCGGCGGGATCGGCAACCTCGGCCGGCTCGACGGCCGGCTCACCAAGCTCCTCTCCGGGCTCACCGGCCTCTCCGGCGAGGCGGGACGGGCCACCCTGCCGGGCGGCTCCCGGAAGATCCCGGGGATCAAGCTCCCCGGCAAGCTAAAACTCCCAGGTTTCTAGGAGTCTGTCGGACCCAGACTCGATCTACGACGACCCAGCTCTCGATACCCTGCCAATTCCAACCACCCTCCCCCAACCCCCTCCCGAAGGGAGGGGGAACAGTCATCCTCCCTCCCCCTCCGGGGGAGGGCTGGGGTGGGGGCGGTTGGATCCGTTACCCAGGCGGTGGATGCCGCCCCCCCCCACCGATGGAGGAGACCCCCATGGACGCCCTCACCAACCTCGACCTCTCCGGCGTGATCACCGGCCTCACCGCCCTCCTCTCCACCTGGGGGATCCGGGTCGTGGGGGCGATCGCGCTGCTTTTCGTAGGGAGCATGGTGGCGAAGGGGGTGCGCCGCTCGATGCGCCGGGCGCTGTCGCGGATCCCACGCGTCGACCCGACCCTCATCCCCTTCCTCTCGGGGATGGTCTACTACCTGATTCTCACCTTCGTGGTGGTCGCCTGCCTCGGCCTCTTCGGGATCCAGACCACCTCGGTGATCGCCCTCCTCGGTGCCGCCGGTCTCGCCGTCGGCCTGGCGTTGCAGGGGACCCTCACCAACTTCTCCTCCGGGGTGATGCTCCTCATCTTCCGCCCCTTCCGCATAGGCGACTTCGTGGAGGTGGGGGGAGTGGCCGGGTCGGTCGCGGAGATCGGCCTCTTCTCCACCACCATGAACACCCCGGACAACGTCCGCATCATCGTCCCCAACTCCTCCGTGTATGGCACCACCATCAAGAACTACGCGGCCAACGACACCCGGCGGATCGACCTGGTGATGGGGGTCTCCTACGACGACGACCTCGAGGTGACGGCAAAGACCATCGAGCAGGTCCTCGCCGAGGACGATCGGGTCCTCGCCGATCCGCCTCCCTTCGTGGCCGTCGGTGAGCTCGCCGACTCGTCGGTGAACTTCGTGGTCCGGCCGTGGTGCAACAAGGGGGACTACTGGGGGCTGCGGTGTGACCTCAACCGGAGGCTCAAGGAGGCGCTGGAGCAAGCGGGCTGCTCGATCCCCTACCCGCAGACCGACGTCCACCTCTTCCAGACGGAGAACGCCGCGTAATGGAGGATCTACGCAGCTCGGAGACCTGGCGGATCTTCCGCATCCAGTCGGAGCTGGTGGACGGCTTCGAGACGCTCCAGGGCCTCGGCCCGGCGGTGACCATCTTCGGCTCCGCCCGTCTCGGCCCCGACTCCCCCTATTACGAGGCGGCGCAGGTGGTGGGCGAGCGGCTCGGGGAGGCGGGGCTGGCGGTGATCACCGGCGGTGGCCCGGGAATCATGGAGGGGGCAAACCGCGGCGCCGAGGCGGGCGCCGCCACCTCGGTGGGGCTGAACATTGCCCTCCCCCATGAGCAGGTGGCCAACACCTACCAGGACCTCTCCCTCACCTTCCGTTACTTTTTTGTCCGCAAGCTGATGTTCGTGAAGTATGCCATCGGCTTCGTGATTTTCCCCGGCGGCTTCGGCACCATGGACGAGCTCTTCGAGGCGCTCACCCTGGTGCAGACCGGCAAGATCCGCCGCTTCCCGATCCTTCTCTACGGCTCCACCTACTGGGAAGGGCTCCTCGACTGGCTCAAGGGGACGCTGCTCGCCCACGGCTGTATCGGCAGCGACGACCTCGCCCTTCTCCAACTCGTGGACGACCCCGACGAGGTGGTGCGGATCCTCACCGCCCACCACCAGGCGACCACCGCCCCGATCGAGGGCGACCGGCGGCGGCGGTAACTCGGGGCAACGGCTCAGCCGTTGTCGATCCAGTCGTCCGTGGTGTTGGAACGGTCGACGCCGATATCGCCACACGGGTGCTCCGTGGGGGTGGCGAGGTAGGCGTCGCGGTTCTTCTTGTTCTCGAAGTAGACGGTGAGCTGATCCTCACCTTCGCCCTCATGGATCGAGGGATGGTGTTTCAGGTCGTGCACGTCGTGGAGGGAGATGGGATCGAGGGTACAGGTGATGTGGGGCATGGGAGCCTCTGGGCTGGGTGTGGACCATCCGTGAAGTGGCACTTCACAACAAAACAATAGCAATATTATTCCACTATGCAGATATCCCGCGAATGGCCCGGGGGAGGCCGCCCTCGCCCGCCGCGTCTCAGGTGTGGTCGAGGGTCCGGTAGTGGAGGGCCTCGGCGACGTCCGCTGTCTCCAGGTCGTCGCGGCCGGCGAGATCGGCGATGGTCCGCGCCACCTTCAAGACCCGGGTAACCGAGCGGGCGGAGAGGCCGAGGCGGTCCACCGCGGTGGCGATGAGGGTCTCGCCCGCCGCCGGCGGCCGGCAGAAGCGCGCCAACGCCCGCGGCCCGAGGTGGGCGTTACAGTGGGCGCCGCTCTCCGGCCGTCGCGTCTCCTGGCGGCCACGGGCGGCGATGACCCGCTCGCGCACCGTGGCCGAGCTCTCCCCACCGGTCTTCTTGAGCGCCGCGTAGCGTTGCGCCGCCACCTCCACGTGCAGGTCGATGCGGTCCAGGAGCGGTCCCGAGAGGCGGCCGAGGTACTTGCGCACCTGCGCCGGGGTGCACAGGCACTCGTGGGCCGGGTCGCCCCGGTAGCCGCACGGGCACGGGTTCATCGCCGCCACCAGGGTGCAGTGGGCGGGGAAGGTGAGCGCACCCGTGGCCCGGGCGATGCAGATCTCCCCCTCCTCCAGGGGCTGGCGCAGGACCTCGAGGACGTGGCGGTGGAACTCGGGGAGCTCGTCGAGGAAGAGGACGCCGTTGTGCGCCAGCGACACCTCGCCCGGATGGGGGATGGTGCCGCCGCCCACCAGACCGGCGTCGGAGATCGAGTGGTGCGGAGCGCGGAAGGGGCGGCGGGTGATGAGGCCGCGCCCGGGCGCCAGCGACCCATGGACCGAGTGGATGCGGGTGGTCTCCACCGCCTCCTCCACGCACATCGGCGGCAGGAGGGTGGGGAGGCGGCGAGCGAGCATCGTCTTGCCGCTCCCGGGAGGTCCCACCATCAGGAGGTTGTGGCCGCCGGCGGCGGCGAGCTCCAGGGCACGTTTCGCCGCGGTCTGACCCGCCACCTCGGCGAGGTCGACCTCGGCGGCGGGATCCGACTGGAAGAGGGCGGCCAGGTCTACCGTGGTGGGCTCCACCACCACCTCCCCGGCGAGCACCGCCGCCGCCTGGATGAGCGACGCCACCCCCACCACCTCCACCCCCGCGACCACCGCCGCCTCGGTGGCGTTGGCGATCGGCACCATGAGGCGGTGGTGACCCGCCTTGCGCGCCCACAGGGCCGCCGACAGGCAGCCCCGCACCGCCTTCACCCGCCCGTCGAGGGCGAGCTCGCCGAGGATCAGCCAGCCGGAAAGCGCCCCCTTGGGGAGGTGGCGACCGGCGGCGACCACCGCCAGGGCGACCGGCAGGTCAAAGCGCGCCCCCTCCTTGCGCAGGTCGGCGGGGGCGAGGTTGACGGTGATCCGCCCCTCGGGGAAGGGGAAGCCGCTGTTGGAGATCGCCGCCTTCACCCGATCGCGGCTCTCCTTCACCGCCGCGTCGGGGAGCCCCACGGTGTTCATCGCCGGGAGCCCCCGGGCAATATCGACCTCCACCTCGATCGGGTGGGCGTCCACCCCCACCGGGGTGGCGGAGATCGCGCGTGCGAGCACTCCAGCTCCTCCATGAGCCACCGCCGGCCCTCCTGGGCCGACCCAACGGGCCAGCCGCGAGGCTCGCCGAGGCGGGCGGCGATTGCAAGGGCGGCGGGCGCCCCATCATCGTCGGTTGGATCCTCGCGCAGAGACGCAGGGGCGCAGAGGGGGGGCGAAGGGACCAGTGGTGATCGGGCAGGAGCGGGCCATGCCCGCGATCCACCGGTCCACCTCCCCCCTGCCGTTCGCAGTTCTTTGCGCCTTGGCGGCTTTGCGTGAGAACGCTGTTCAACCAAGCCTTTGCCGTTCTTCCTCTGCGGTTCGCAGGCCGGTATCTCATGCGTGATGGAGATGTTGGTCTCGGCCCGGAAGGCGGGCTTCACCACAGAGGACGCATGGCTCAGCACGCATGGAAAACACCTTTTCCGTCAGTATGTTACGGATGCGAAAAAGTCGCGAACGAGAGATTTATGAAATTCACGAAAGATTGTTTCTACATTGATGATGTGGACGGACAAATCTTTTCGTTGGCGTTTAGGATATCTTAATTGACGTTGAAATTATCGTCACTAATGTGTTAGTTCGCTTGACGTAAACCGTCGCTTCGTCTACGTTCTTCTTCGTCCAACACGCCCGTACGGCGACCACGACAAGGAGACCCGATGCACACGACCGATCCGAACAGAAGAGCCTGCGTGCTGAGCTGATCCCCCGAGAAACCAAGGAGACAACCATGCTGTATCTCACCCTCACCAAAGCCGAGGTCTACGGCCTCCTCGAAGCGTGGCTCTTCGAGTGGGACGCGCGCTTCGCCCGGCTCAAGAACCGGATGCTGGACGCCGGCCGCCGTCACGGCCGCGAGACCGTCGTCGGCGTCTACGAAGACGAGGTGATCTGCCAGCTCACCCAACAACGCCCCGAAGACCCGCCGCACGGCCTCAAGATGATCGAGCTCCAGCTCCTCGAAGAGCACCTCGCCCTCAAGCAACGCCGCTACGACCAGCTCACCCGCGACTTCTGGGTCGACTGCTACTGGGGCGAGGAGCGGTAGGGGATGCGGTGTGAGGGACAACGACACCGTACGCGGAATTGGAGCGATGGCCTCTGGCTGGATGGGAGCCACGTTAACCGTCGATGGCGGAGGACCGTCCGGCCTCTGGTGTTGGGGCCACCGGCCGGCTGCGTGTACGCATGGTCCATGAATCTCGTACCGTAGCGGCTCTCCTTCTACGAAAGCCCTGTCTGTGCCTTCGGCGGCCATCTTCGGGATCCCGGTATACGCGCCCCTTGTCCCTTCTGTGATCTCGCCGGCCGGGTGCTCACGGGTGAAAATGGGCTGGCGGTGGCGTTTGGCGACGGCTTTCCGGTGAGCCCCGGCCACACGCTGGTGGTGCCGCGGCGCCATGTGGCGACCTGGTTCGAGGCCTCTCAGTCGGAGCGGGAGGCGATCCTGGCGCTGGTGGATGAGGTGAAGCGGCGGCTCGATGGGGAGCTTCGGCCCGATGGCTACAACCTGGGGATCAATGTGGGGGTGGCCGCGGGCCAGACCGTGGATCATCTCCACGTCCACCTGATCCCGCGCTTCCGCGGCGACGTGGACGATCCCACCGGCGGCGTGCGCTATGTGATCCCCCAGCGAGGCAACTATCGACGCGAGGGGTTCATCGCCACGGCACGGGATGACGAGCGCCCTCCTCCCCTCGCCACCGGGGACCGGGACGATCCTTTCCTCGATCACCTGCGACCGCGCTTCCTCCTCGGCCTCACCGCAACGCCGGAGCGTGCCGACGCCGGAGATATCTTCGGCCTCTTCGACGACTTCGTGGCCTACCGCGCCGATCTCGGCGCCGGGATCGAGAGGGGCCACCTGGTCCCCTTCCGCTACTGGGGGATCAAGGACACCACCGACTACCGGCCGATCTCCTGTGCCGGTGGTTCGGGCCCGCCGCCGGCCGTCCTGGCGCGGCCTCTACAGTGCGCTTTC
>CAZRGD010000058.1:0-6449 GCA_964599505.1 uncultured Nitrospirota bacterium
CAGAGAGCGATCTGGATGACGGTGATGGTCATGGCGATTAACGGCACGCACGGTGGGTGGACCGCCTCTACCGTAACAGCCCCCCACCCCTCTATGCCGACCCGACTCCTGTAGCCTGACCAGGTTGTTTCCACCGCGTCGAGTTGGACGGTGGGGCGCTCTGGGATGCGATTCTTAACCAGTTTACCTCCCGTGCCAGGGAGCCTGATCTCGGGGACCGCTGTCTCGCCCCATTCACCCCTGGTAGGAGCCGGCTCCTGCCGGCGATCAGGCCCTTCGGGCCTGCCGCGCCCGCGGCGCGGATCGCGAGCGGGAGCTCGCTCCTACCCTAAACCTGCAACCGGACCCCGGTTCGTGGTTCTGGGCATTACGGCGCGGTGGCGTGGATCCACTGGACCGCGAGGTCGTAGCTGTCACCTACCTTCCCCTCCTTGCCGGTCTCGATGTCGCGGAATGTTCGCGCCGCATATTTCACCGGCACGCCGTTGGGGTTCACCGGCTGGTGGCAACTCCCGCAGCGGATCGGGCCGTGGGAGTGGTCCGGATTGAGGCTTGCCGCCTGCTGGTAGGTAGTCGGATCGACGTCCCTTGTCACCGGATAGAGGCCGTGGATCGACTCGTGACAGGTCTGGCACGGTAGCCCCGCATGGCCGGTGGCGTAGCGCATGAGCGAATACTTGCCCGGCTGGTCGATGGGGAAGGCGCCGCCCCCCTCCGACTCGACAAAGGGCGGGGCGTGGCAGTCGGCGCAGTGGGGCTCGCCCGCGGCAAGCCAGTAGTCGCGCCCGTCCGACGCCACGTCATAGGAGACCGCCACCCCACCCTGCGCCGCATGCGCCGCGGCCTGCGTCGGGTTCGCGTCGAGGAGGGTGACGTTGAGATCGCCGTCGCCGTCCGTCGCCACCACCGGACCGCCACCCTTCGTGGCGATCACCGCGATGTCCGGCGCGCGCCGGTCTACCCGTGACGCCCAGGGAAGGGCGGTGGGACCGCGGTCCCGATGGCTCGTGGGATCGACCCGCACCATGGGATCCAGCAACGCAGCCAGTTGCGCTGCGTCGCTGCCAAGCCCCTTGGCCACCGCCGCCAGGGAGGCGGCGGTGCGCACCGTGTCGCCCGCCTCGGGTAGGCGGACGTGGCCGCTTTGCAGGTGGTCCGTCTGGTAGAGCATCCGCGACACCTCGCTGTGGCAGTTGGTGCACCAGAGGCCACGCGCCGTGCCATCGGCCCGCTTCTCCTGCGCCACGTTGGTGTCGAGCCAGCGGCCAATCGCGTTCAGGTGCGACGGCGTCGAGACCCCGTCGGTGTTGCGGTTCGGGTTCGAGTGGACGTCGCGCCCCTGATAACAACCGCCTGCGCCGTCACGATTGTCACCATGGGCGAAGGGGTTGAGCCCGTTGTGATCGAGGGGGAAGAGCTTCAGGGAGCGGTCATACCGATGCGCCGGATGGCACGACTGACAGGCGCCGCTCCGCCCCACCCCGTCGGCGAGGGGCGAGTGGGACTGGTGGGTCGCGTGGATCGCCTCGGAGAGCGGCGGCAGGAGGAGCCCCTTCGGCCGTCCCGGAAGCGGCCGGGAGGCGGCGATGCGCTGCCGGTAGGCGGCGGCCTGCTCTCGCGTCGGGGCGAGCACCTCACGCACCGCGCCCCGCCCCGCCTCGGGTTTGAAGCCGCCGTCGACGTTCGCGTAGTCCACCACCACGAGCTTGTGGTCACGCTCCACCAGCGCGCCACCGGCGAGGACGCCGATCACACTGTCCGCGTGACACTTCTGGCAGATCACCGTGTCACGGCCGAGGCGGTTGGCGGAGGAGACGGCGTGGTAATTGGCGGTGAATGTGGTGCCGTGGCGCGCGTCGTGGATGGCGAGAATCGAGATCGCCGCCGCCTTCAGGTCCGCCACCCACGGAGACGAATCGATGGAGAGCCAGTAGCTCCGCTCCGCCTCCACCTTCGCCCATACCCCCTTGTACGGCGCGTTGGGGCGCGGGCCGGCGTGGCAGTTGAGGCAGGCCGGCATGTCGATCGGCTCGGTGCCGGTGTAGCGCACCACCTTGGCGTCGGTCCCGCGCACCGGCTCGCCGGTTGCCGCGTCTACCAGGGTCACCTCCGCCACCTGGTAGGGCTGGATGTCCTCCTCAACGACGGTGCGGAACGACTTGCCCTCGCGCTCGCTGTCGAGCAGAGGGGTAAGCGGCAGCCCCAGGGCCTCCCAAATATGGGGATTGGTGAGATGGATAGGAACGTTGTCCAAAACCGGTGACTTGGTGAAGACCACCGTGCCGCGCTCCCCAGACCACTCGAGGTTACCCCCCTTGAGATAGGCACCGGTGGGGCCGTGGTCACGTTTGAGCGCCAGCGGGCCGACGCCCACGAACTGCTTTTCCGCATCCAACGAGGTCTGCCTCGGGTTCGACCCCTTGAGATCGGTGTAGAGGTAGAGGTGGGTCCACTCGGCGTCGCTCACAGTCTCGCCGTTCTCGCGGTCGTTGCCGTCGCCGTCGATGTCGACCTTCGCCTCCCAGTAGAAGAGCTTGGCGAACTCGGAGAAGCTGTTGTCGACAATACGATAGCGGAGGCGGAAACGACGCTTCGTGTCCGGCTCCACCACCACCGAGGGGTCGGTGGGATCGGCCCCGAGGCGCATCGGCCGCTCCCCCACCCGCACCACCTGCGCCTGGATCGAGTTGTACGGTGGCAGCACACAGCAATAGGAAAAGTCGAAGCCGGTGCAGTGCATTCCCAGCTCGTAGTGGATGAAGATGCGGTAATCGGCGGGACCGGCAGCGGGAGAGACCACCTCCGGCGCGTAGCGATCGAAGCCGGAGTCACACCCCGCGACGACCAGCAGCAGGGCGCACAAGAGCGCCTGGGTGGTGCAGCGACGGGCCATCACTTCGCCTCCAGGGAGGCGAGCGCCGCGGTCGCATCGGGATCGCCGGGTTGCTGTTGCAGGGCCATGCGGAAGTACCGGCGTGCCACCTGCGACCGCTGGTCCACCACCTCCAGCCGGCCGAGCTCCACGTAGGCACGGGCGCGGCGGGCAGGGTCCGCATCGCGCGAGGCGAGGTAGTCCTCGAAATTGGTTTTCGCCAGGGTGCGCATACGCCGCTGCCAGAAGGTGCTGTGCTCCACCCGTGCCTGGGCCGCGTGCGCCTCGGCCACCTTCAGCTTCGGCCAACCGACGCCACGCCGCTCGAAGGTGAGGCGCTGGTACCACTGTCCCGCCTTGCGCGGCTGCGCGAGCGCCAGGTAGGCATCCCCCACATGGGCGAGGAGGAAGGGGGAGTGGACCACCGTCAGGTGGTAACGACCGGCAATCGCCACCACCGTCTTGGAGTCCCCCACGGCGCTCGACCACGCCACCCGGAAGAGGTCGGCCAGCGGTGCGACGTAGACACTGTGGGTCGCGGCGTGGTCGAGAAAGCGGCGGGCGAGCTCCGGCCTGGCGTGTTGCAGGAGCAGCGCGACGCCGAGGTCCGCCTCCGCCAGGTCGGGGACGAGCCGCTTCACCCGCAAGAAACCGCGACGCGCCTGGTAGCGTGCCCACACCCCGCGCAGCGAGTGGCCGCTGACCACGTCCCGCCACCCCTCGAAGAGGTCGCCGTAGCTGCGCACCATCCACCCCCAGGCGTCGTCTGCCTTCAGTGCGTCGTGGCGGCGGGCGCGGATGCGGTCCACTGCCTCCTGCCACTCGGCCGCCTCGATCTTCTCCCCGCCGTCGGCGCGCACCATGAGGAGCAGACCGCGACCGAGGTCGCCGAGTCCGTCATCGTGGCGGGCGACCCAGTCGCGTGCGCGCCGCAGGTCACGGCGGAAGAGGTAGTAGGAGAGGCGCCCCACCGCCTGATGCTCCCGATCCGAGAGGAGCTTCGGATACGGATTCGGCCCGGCGACGAACTGTCCCCCGGAAAAGATCGCCGGCGCCTCCCCCATCGCCAACGCACGCGGGTGGGTCACCTGCGCGAAAGCCGTAACTACGGCAATCACCACCGAGAGGAAGGCGATGCAAGAGAAGCGAACAGGGTAACCGACACTGATCTGCATAAAGATGACCCGGGTATTTGGAGGCAACAGCAAAACTGCTTATTCACCACAGAGGCACAGAAAACAATATCGGAGGAAACTTTTTTTCACCATGAAGGACATGAAGGACATGAAGGGCTAGAGAACGAAGCTGCGGAGACCCTCCGTCAATTTCGTTACGTTGAAGTTGATCAAAAAACCCTGCCGGATGTTGGATAGTTTCATGTAGGTCAAGAGCTGAGCTTCATGGATGCCTTTCAGCACCTCCACAGACTTCAATTCTAAAATAATCGTATCCTCCACAAGCAGGTCGACGCGATACCCACAATCGAGCTGAACACCTTTGTACTCGACCGTCAGAGGATGTTCGACCATGAAGCTCAGATCATGTAACTGCAGCTCCCTGGCTAGGCATTGCTGGTAGGTCGTTTCGAGCAACCCGGGTCCAAGAATACGATGGACATCAATGGCACAACCAATCACACAATGAGAAAGCTCACTAAACTCCCTCTTCATACCACCTCCTTCATGCCCTTCATGGTGAACCCCGACCTTCAAGGTCCACGCCAATCTTTATCCCATCACCTTTGACACCATCTGCGTCTTCGCGGTGAAAACGCTGTTTCTCTAATTATTGAAACGCCGCCTTGTTGATAACGATCTTTGCCTTCTTGGCGAGCTCCAGGAGGTGTGTGTTCAGACGTTGCTTTACCATGTCCGCTTCCACTCGCTTGCGCGCCATCTCGAAGGGGACCGCACGGCCGTCCCGATGGTCGATGAGCTTGACCACGTGGTAGCCACGCGGGCTCTGCACCGGGCCGCCGATCTCCCCCTTCCGCTTCAGGGAGAAAATGAGCTTGTCGAGCGCCGGGAAGCCCTCGCCCCGCTTCACCCAGCCGAGCATGCCGAAGTTGCGCTTCACGAATGGGTCGGTGGAGTACTGCAACGCGAGGCCGCTGAAGTCGGCGCCGTCACGTGCCTCTTTGGCCACCTGCCGCGCCACCGCCTCCTTGGCGACGACGATCTGCTGGATATTCCCCTCCTCGGGGACGTCGTAGCGGTCACGATGGGCCGCGAAGTAGCTCCGCACCTCCTGCTCACTCGGCCGGTACCGCTCACGCAGGCGGTCGCGCTGGAGGGTGACCAGCTTGGTGCGGCGATACTCGGCGAGCATCGCCTTGCGGTTCGCATCGTTGGCCACCCCCTTCTCGAAGGTGGCGATCGCCTTGCGGTAGGCGGGATCGTCCGCGAGGCCCGAGCGGCGCGCCTCCTCCTCCAGGAGCTGGCGCTGGATCATCGCGGTGGTCAGCTCACGCAGGATCCGTTTGCCGCCGGCGGTGGTGAGGTCGGCACCGGAGACCGGTGAGCTCGCCACCAGCCGAACCACCTCCGCACGGGTGATGTCGATGCCGTCGACGCGGGCGAGGACGGTGTCCGGGAGGGAGGAGGCCGCCGCTGCCGGGACGGCGGCCAGGGCAAGGAGGAGGGTGAGGAGGGAGACGGAACGGAGAGATCGCATGGGAGCTCGCGTGCGGGGAAAGAAAAAGGGAGGGGAGCGGCTCGGCCGCTCCCCTCCCGGTTATGCCCGGAAGCTGCGCGGGCTACAAGGTGGCGAGGTAGGCACCCAGGTCGGCGATATCGGAGCTGCTGAGCTGACCGGAACCGCACACCGCAGCATTCATCGTACCGGTACCATCGCAGGCGCTCTGCAGGTCCGTGGCGGTTTTCCCGGCAACCGCAGGGTTACTGCCCGAACCTGCCCCTGTATCACCGTGACAACCGGCGCAGCTCTTCGAGCTATACAGCGACGCCCCGTTCGTGGCGCTCGCCCCACCACCACCGGCCTCGGTGGTGCAGGTGGCGGAGCAGCCGTCACCATCGACGGTGTTGCCGTCGTCGCACTGCTCGCTACCCTCGACGACGCCGTTCCCGCACACCGGCGTGACGTTGAGCGGGTTCTCCACCTCCGCGATGTCGCTGTCGGCACCGCCGTTGTCCTCGGCGGTCTTGTGAATCCAGGTGACCGCGGCGTCGAAGTTGGTGGTGATATCCACCGCGTCCTCACCCTCGGCAGGGTCGATGATGCCATCGCCATCGAGATCATAGGCGACGGTCTTGCCGGCGGCGACCGTCGGAACGCCGAAGGTATTCACGTTCGCCTCGCCGTGACACGCGGCACACTTGATCGGGCCGTGGGAGCCATCGGGGTTCAGCGCCGCGGCCTGGGCATAGGTGGTCTGATCGACGCCCGGGGTAACGGGGTAGAGGCCGTGAATCGACTGGTGACACGCCTGGCAGCTCAGGCCGTGGTGACCCTTGGAGTAACGCATGAGGGAGTACTTGCCCGGCTGGTTGATCGGGAAGGCGACACCGCCCTGCCCTTCGGTAAACGGCGCGGCGTGGCAGTCGGCGCAGTGGGGGGC
>CAZRGD010000058.1:6549-10904 GCA_964599505.1 uncultured Nitrospirota bacterium
CACCGCCCTGCCCTTCGGTAAACGGCGCGGCGTGGCAGTCGGCGCAGTGGGGGGCGCCAATGGCGAGCCAGTAGTCACCGGCGTCATCGGCGGTCTCGTAGTCGGCGACGTTGGCGGTATCAACGGCGTCGCGTGGATTACCGCTCTTGATGTTCACGGTGATATCGCCGTCCGCATCGGTGGCAGCGAAGTCAAGCCCGGTGTTGAAGGTCAGGGTCGACACCGGGATGCCGTTGATCGTGGTGGTGTCGTTGCTCCCGTCGCCGTTGGCATCGAAGCCGATGTCGGTGATCGTCTCACCCGTAGCGGTGAAGGGGTTCAACACCGCGATCCCCGTCGACCCACCGCGCCGGAAGGGGGCGAGCCAGGCGGCGGCGACGTCGTCGATCCCGTCGCCGTCCTTGTCCTCGGTCCAGTCGCTCACCCCCGCGGCGCCGACAGCGGCGGCCCCCACACCGGTGTGGTTGACCCGCGGGTCGATCATCGCCTTGAGGAGATCGGCGGTGAACGGAACCGGCGAGCCGTCACCGATCATCGCGCTGGTGGGATAGGTGAGGGGGTTGCCGAAGTCATCCGTCGCCGCGTTGAGCTGCGTCGCCAGGTCATCCAGGCTCGTGGCGTCACGCACCGTGTGCGCGGCGTCCGGGTGGTGCGCCTCGCCCGGGGCGAGGTTGTCCGCCTTGTAGAGGACGCGGGAGAGCATGTTGTGGCAGTTGGTGCACCACAGCCCCTTGCGCTCGCCGTTCGGGTTCATGTTCGAGCGCCCGGTATCGTAGTCGAAGCCACGGGAGACGTTGGCGCGGATCCACTGGCCCACCGCGTTGAGGTGCTCCGGGGTCTGGGCGCCGTCCTCGTCCTTGCGCGGGTTCGAGTGGACGTCGCGGCCCACGTAGCAGCCACCGGCGGCGTCGCGGTTGTCGTGGTGGACCTGGTCGCCGTCGTTGTCGTCGATCACCCCATCCCCATTGGTGTCGCCGTAGAAGTTCTGGCCGGTGAAGGTGATCGGATAGCCGTCCAGGGAGCGGTCCTGGCGGTGCGCCGGGTGGCACCCCTGACAGCCACCGGTGCGGCCGCTGATATCCGCCAGCGGCCGGTTGTTGATGTGGCGGAAGTGGATCGCCTCGGTGATCGGCTCGATGAGCATCGAGCCGGCCGGCCGGCCGGGAAGAGTGGTCACCCGCTCCTGTCCCGCAGTTTGATCGATGAGGGTCGCGATGTCCTTTTTCAGGTAGTCACGCACCGCGTTGCGGCCGTCAGCCTGCCGGTAGGCGCCGTCGATGTTCGCGTAGTCGACCACCTTCGCCTTGTAGGTGGTGTGGTCGGCGGGAGCACCGTTGACGTCGAGGCACGGGTCACTGCCATCACCCTTCGCGGCACAGATCGCCGCGTCATCATCCGCGGTGGTGTCCTCCACCGCGCCGGCGGCGAGCCAGCCGGCAACGTTGTCCGGGTGGCACTTCTGGCACTGGACCGGGTCGTGGCCGAGACGATTGGTGGTCCCGGTGTCGGCGTTGAGGGTACCGGTGGAGTTGTAGTGATCGAGGAAGGAGGTGCCCACCCGCAGGTCGTGGAGGCCGAGGATGGAGACCGCCGCCGCCTTGATCCGGTCGATGTAGTCACTGGAGCCGAGCGACTGCCAGTAGGTCCGCTCGGCGATTACCTTGGCGTAGGTCTCCGGCGCCAGGGCCTGCAGCCGCTGGTTCGGGGTGTCGAGGTTCTCCTCCACCTCGATGCCGTGGCAGGAGGCGCAGTTGGGGATGTCGATGGGCTCGGTCCCCACGAAGGAGATCGGCTGCCCCTTGGTGTTGATCACCGGGGCGCCGGTGGCCGCGTCCACCATCCGCACCCGCGCCATCTGGTACGGCTGGACATCGGTCTCCTGAATATCGAGGAAGCTACGGCCGGCAAGCTCCGAGTCGAGGAAGGGGGTGAGGGTGAGCCCCACCGCGTCCCAGATCCCCGGGTTGGTGAGGACAATGGGGGTGTTCTCCACCACCGGCGTCTTCGTGTACACCACCGTGCCGGTGGGGCCGGCGTTCGTCAGATAACCGGAGAGGCCGGCCTGCAGGGGACCTTGGTCCTCGGTCAGGACAATCTGGTTGCCGTCGAAGAGCTTATTCGACTCCTGCGTGTCCGCCCCCGGGGTGCCCTCCAGATCGGAATAGATGTAGAGGTGGGTCCACTGGACGTTACCGATATTATCGGTGGCGTCGGTGGTGTCACCGTCGCCATTGGCGTCGTAGAGGGCGCGGAAGTCGATGAGCTTGGAGCCCTCACTGAAGCTGTTGTCGACGAAGTCGTAGGCGAGCTTGTACGCCTTGTTGCCGTCCACCAGGAGGGTCGCCTTGCCGTCGGAGTCCTTGGCATATTTCTGCATCAGGGTGGGCACCGCCCCGACCTTTACTACCTGCGCCTGGACCGAGTTGAACAGCGGCAGGACACAGCAGTAGGAGAAGTCGAAGCCGGTGCAGTGCATCCCCAGCTCGTAGTTGATGGTGATGATGTAGTCGGAGCTCCCCACCTGGGGCGGCATGTTCTCCGCCGTGGCGGTGCCGTTGGCGACGGTGATCGTCCCCAGATCGAGGACACTCCCCTCGGCGGCGGCGCTGGCGACGTTGGAGAGGCGACCCACCTCGCTGGTGCCGTTCATGAAGACGATCTCCACCACCGGGCCGGCGGTGAAGACGAGCTGGAAGGAGCCGTCCTCCGCGGGCCGGGTGGAGGTGATCACGGTGCCACCATCGCTCTCCCGCACCTCGATGGTGAGGTCCTTGTTGGCGACCCCCCCGAGGGTGGAGGTGGTGACATCCGAACCGGTGTTGCCAGTAATGGTGACATCACTGGTCGTGGCCCCGCGCGGTCCCTGGGGGCCGGCGGCACCCGCAGCGCCGGCGGCACCGGCGGGTCCGGTGTCTCCGTCGTCGCCCTGACAACCGACACCGACGAGAGAAATGGAGATCAGCAGCGCCAGGAGCGCGGCCCAGGGAGCGGTACGGCGAAACTTCATCATGGTGGTTTCTCCTCTACGGGTCACCCCGTGTGGGTAAAAGGCAAGACGGGTGGTATGGGTCCGGACGAACGATCGGTAAGATCTGCCTTGCAGCGACGCCCCCCCGGGTGCCGCTGCCCTGTGCGCCGACGCGAATCGGCGGGTCAACCTCCTCCTCGAAATAAACTTAATATGTTGGTCGTGACGTTCCTGAGCACCGCAGTGATGACCAACTTAGTTTCAATTCAAAAGGTCGTCAACCCACTGACAAATTGGCACTATTCCCCCTGTCAGAAGTGGCAGATCCTTGGCTCCACCACTCCCTCCGGATAAGGTCGACCTTCCCTCTTCGGTGATTTCGTGGCCCCGTTGACCCCCTTTTTCCCCCTCGCCCAAGGCGCCCCGGTGGCGGTCATTGCCCCGGCTGCGGAGGGCGATGGGGACGCCGGGATCGCCTCGATCGAGGAGGCCGGCCACCCGGTCGTGCGACCCACGGTGGTGCGGCACTCGCGCGGCTGGTCCGTGGACGATGACCGGTCGCTGACCCAGGAGCTCCACCGCCACCTCCGCGACGGCCGGGTGGGGGCGCTCTTTTGCCTCCGCGGCGGCTACGGCAGCGGCCGCCTCGTGAACCACCTTGATGCGACGGCATGGCAGGCATCTCCCCTCCCCCTGGTGGGGATGAGCGACATCACCGCGCTGCACCTGTGGCTCCAGCGCCGCTGCAAGCTCCAGTCGATCTACGGCCCGGTGGTCGCGGGAGGGCTGGCGCGCGGCCTCGCACCGGAGGACCTGGCGGCCCTCTGGTCGCTGCTGGCCGGCACGCCGCCCCCCTACCCCACGGGCGAGGTGTGGCGACCGGGCCACGGCGCGGGGGTGCTCACCGGCGGCTGTCTCACCCTCCTGTGCAGCTCCATCTCCACCCCGTGGGAGGTGGAGACCGCGGGCCGCTGCCTGTTCATCGAAGAGGTCAACGAGCCGCCGTACGCCATCGACCGCAGCCTCACCCAGCTCCGCCAGGCGGGGAAGCTCGACCACCTCGCCGGAGTGCTCGTAGGTACCTTCCACCGGTGTGGAGAAGGCGACACGGCGGCCGCGACAATCCGCGCCTCCATCCTCGAAGCGACCGCCGCGAGCGGCTGCCCGGTCGTTGCCGGCGTCCCCTGCGGCCACGGCGACCGGCAGATGGCCCTGCCCCTGGGCGCCCAGTGCCAGATCGACGGCGGGCAGTATCGGATGCGGCTACGGTAAGAGCCTCCGCGCAAATCTGCGGCTAAACCCTGGCCATCCAGGCCTGTGCCGGCCTCCGGTTCACCGCCGGCGACGCCGGCCTCCCGGCCCCCACCTCCCCCCATCCCGTCAATCC
>CAZRGD010000059.1:0-10864 GCA_964599505.1 uncultured Nitrospirota bacterium
CCCCCTGCGCCGTACCGGTAGGAGCGGGCCATGCCCGCGATTCGGACCACCCGCGGCGTCGGTCGCGCCTGGCGTTGATCGGGGGCATGGCCCCCTCCTACTCCCCCGGGAGGATCAGGGTCACGTCGACCGTCCCATCGCCCTGCCGTTCCACCTCCGCGAGGCCGAGCTGACACAGATACTGGGTAAAGGTCGCGAGCACCCGGCTCACCATCGCCTCATCCACCCCCGTCTCTGCGGCGACCCACTGGCACGCCAGGATCCCATCCAGCTCCACATCGATTCCGTTGGTCATGGTCATCTCACCGGCACCGCGGGTTAGCTCCTACCCGCCTCATCGGCGCCCCACCGGGGACGGTGAGCCATACAGGACGATGGGTTCGAGCGATCCGAAGTACGCCGCGCAAGCCGCTATCCCGGCGGGTCACCCAGCGAGCGGGATCGTCATCCTCACCCAGGCGTCGTGAGTCCCTCGGCCATCTCCCCGATGATGCTGCGTGCCGCGGCGAGGGGGTCACCCGCGTCGCGGATCGGGCGGCCCACCACCAGGTAATCGGCGCCGGCGCGAATCGCAGCGGCGGGCGTCGCCACCCGCCGCTGGTCGCCCACGTCGCTCCCCGCCGGACGGATGCCGGGGCAGATCACCGCCAGGGCCGGGCTCACCGCGCGCACCGCGGCGATCTCTTCGGGGAGGCCGGCGACAATCAAGCCATCGATGCCGCACCCGGCGGCCATGCCCGCCACCTTCGCCACCCGGTCGGCGGCGTTGACGCACGCCTCGCTGGTCAGGAGAGAGACCGCGAAGACCAGGGGGCGCCCCCCGACCTTGCCGCGTACCGCCGCTTCGAGGACCGCCGGCTCGGCGTGGACGGTGGTCACCTCCGCCCCGAGCCTCCCGGCCGCCGCCACCGCCCGCCCCACGGTGGTGGCGATATCGAGGAGCTTGAGGTCGAGGAAGACGCGGTGACCCTCGCCCACCAACCACTCCACCATCGACGGCCCGGCGGCGGTGAAGAGCTCCAGCCCCACCTTGAAGAAGGAGACCTCCGGCGCCAGACGGGCCACGTACTCCCGCGCCTCCGCCGCCGATCCCACATCGAGGGCGAAGATCAACCGATCCCGGGCCACATCCACCGCTTCGTCGCGTGTCATAGGCACCGCTTACCATGGCCGACGCGATAGGTGAAGCGTGCGGCACCCACCAACCGCCTGGGGTAATCTCCTCTCTCTCTCCGGCACCCCGCCCATGGCCCCCCTCCCGCCCATCTGTCTGATCACCACCGGTGACGCTACCGCCCTGCCGGTGGTCGAGGCGCTCCTCGATGCGGGGGCGCGCTGGTTTCAGTTGCGGGCGAAGGGGATCGCGGATCGCGACCTCTACCGGCGCGGCGAGCGCCTCGCCGCCTGCATCACCGCGGTCGGTGGCCTGCTCACCATCAACGACCGCGCTGACGTCGCCGACGCCCTCGGCGCCTCCCTCCACCTCGGACAGGACGACCTCCCGGTCGCCGAGGCGCGGCGCATTCTCCCGCAGGCGACCCTCGGGGTGTCGGTCCACGACCGCGCCGAGGCGGCGGCCGCGTCCGCGGCAGGTGCCGATTACGTCGGCTGCGGCGCCCTCTTCCCGACCACCACCAAGGACGACGCCCGACCGCTGGCGTCCGCGGTGCTTCGGGAGATCGTCGCGGCCTTCCCCGGTCCGGTGGTGGGGATCGGCGGTGTCACCCCGACCAACGCCGCGACCCTCGCCACCACGGGGCTGGCCGGTGTCGCCGTCGCCGCCGCCGTCTTCCATGCCGCCGATCCGGTCGATGCCTACCGTCGGCTAGGAGTCGCTCTCTGTTAGGACCTGAATGCTGAGTCCCGTTGTTTAGATAAATTGACAGGGTGAGCACCGTCTCCTAGGGTCGACTCTCCCTTCTTCCCGTCCCGGGATTAATCGCCCACCCCCAACGCCCGAACAGGGGGAGGCGGCCCACACCACATCATCTTTTTCCCCCATTGGCATGGACCTCGTCGAGCTGAGACAAAAGCCGATCGATGAGCTCACCGCCCTCGCCCGGGCGGCGCACATCGAAGGTGCGAGCAGCCTCCACCGCCAGGAGTTGATCTTCGCCCTGGCGCGGAACGGCCACGCCGCGGCCACACCGCTCACCGGCGCGGGGATCCTGGAGACCCTGCCCGACGGTTTCGGATTCCTGCGCGCGCGAGAGACGAGCTACCTCGCCGGCCCGGACGACATCTATGTGTCGCCGTCGCAGATCCGCCGCTTCGGCCTGCGCACCGGCGACACCGTGAGCGGCCAGATCCGCGCCCCGAAGGAGGGAGAGCGGTACTTTGCCCTTCTGCGCCTGGAGTCGATCAACGACGAGCTGCCCGGGGCGGTACGTGAGCGCCCCCTGTTCGACAACCTCACCCCCCTCTACCCCCAGGGGCGGCTGGTGATCGAGAACGGCCACGACGACGCCGGCCGGGTGATCGACCTGGTGGCACCCCTGGGCAAGGGGCAACGGGCCCTCATCGTGGCGGCGCCGCGGACCGGCAAGACGGTCCTCTTGCAGACCATCGCCCACGCCATTGCCGCCAACCACCCGGAGGTGACCCTCATGGTCCTGCTCATCGACGAGCGGCCCGAGGAGGTCACCGACATGGAGCGGTCGGTGGCCGGCGAGGTGATCTCCTCCACCTTCGACGAACCGGCGAGCCGCCACGTACAGGTGGCGGAGATCGTCCTCGAGCGGGCCCGACGGCTGGTGGAGCACCGCCGCGACGTGGTCATCCTCCTCGACTCGATCACCCGCCTGGCTCGCGCCTACAACACCATCTGCCCGGCGAGCGGCAAGCTCCTCTCCGGCGGCCTGGACGCCAACTCCCTGCAACGGCCGAAACGAATCTTCGGCGCCGCCCGCCACCTGGAAGAGGGGGGATCCCTCACCATCATCGGCACCGCCCTGGTGGAGACCGGCTCGCGCATGGACGAGGTCATCTTCGAAGAGTTCAAGGGGACGGGGAACTGCGAGATCTGCCTCGACCGCAAGCTCGCGGACCGGCGCATCTTCCCCTCCATCGACATCGCCCGCTCCGGCACCCGCAAGGAGGAGCTCCTGGTGGAGCCGACCGCGCTCGCCCGCCACTGGATCCTGCGCAAGTTCCTCCAACCCATGACCCCGGTCGAACAGATGGAGTTCCTCCTCGACAAGCTCCACCACAGCGAAGACAACGCCGGCCTGTTGGCGGCGATGAACGGATGAGGGGAGTAGAAGGTAGGAAGTAGAAAGTAGAAAGGGGGAGGAAAAAGTAGGGACAGCGGCAAAATTGCCTACCCTGGGAGCTCCAGGGGGCTGGCAGCCAGCCATAAAGCCCTCATTGCACCACCTGCCCCTCCCCCCTCAAGGAATGCCTCCTCCCCTTCCTACTTTCTACTTTCTACTTTCTACTTTCTACTTTCTACATCCCACCTCTCCCCTGCCTTGCGCGGCGGCGCCGCCCGCCTATAATTCCCGCTCCCCTACGCTGAGGCATTGCAATGAAGAAGGATATTCACCCCACGTACGAACCGACGACGATCACCTGCGGCTGCGGCAATGTCATCGAGACCCGCTCCACCGCCACCGACCTCCGTATCGAGATCTGCTCTGCGTGCCACCCCTTCTTTACCGGCAAGCAAAAGATCGTCGACAGCGAGGGGCGGGTGGAGAAGTTCCGCAAGCGGTTCGGGATCAAGAAGTAGCGGCCCGGGGCCGCACACCCCGCAGCCGGTGCTGCGGGCGCCTCGCGGGTGCGGCGCGCTGGAAACGGCGGTCGCGCACCTTCGATCCTTCTTGCCTCCCTCCTGCACGACACCTCCATGCTCGACAAGTTGAACCAGATCGAGCAGCGGTACGCAGAGCTCGGTAATCGCCTCGGCGACCCGGAGGTCCTCGGCGATCCCGCCGTCTACCGCGACCTGGCGCGCGAGCACGCCCACCTCTCGAAGGTGGCGGAGGCCGCCGCCCGCTACCGGGAGATCGTCGAGGCGATCGCCGACGCGGAGGAGATGGCAGCCGAGGACGGCGCCGACCCGGAGATGGTGGAGATGGCCGAGGAGGAGGTGCGCGAGCGGCGCACCGAGCTCGCCACCCTGGAACAGGAGCTGAAGCTCCTCCTCATCCCACGCGACCCGAACGACGAGAAAAACACCTTCCTGGAGATCCGCGCCGGCACCGGCGGCGACGAGGCGGCGCTGTTTGCCGCCGAGCTCTACCGCATGTATGTGAAATACGCGGAGCAGCGCGGCTGGCGGGTGGAGCCGGTGACCGCCAATATCACCGGCATCGGCGGCTACAAGGAGGTCATCGCCCTGGTGAAGGGCGACGGCGTCTACTCACGCCTCAAGTTCGAAGCCGGCACCCACCGCGTCCAGCGAGTCCCGGAGACCGAGAGCCAGGGGCGAATCCACACCTCGGCGGTGACCGTGGCGGTGATGCCCGAGGCGGAGGAGGTGGACATCGCGATCGCCGAGAACGAGCTGAAGATCGACGTCTTCCGTTCCTCCGGCCCCGGCGGCCAGTCGGTGAACACCACCGACTCGGCGGTACGCGTCACCCACCTGCCGACCAACACGGTGGTGATCTGCCAGGACGAGAAGTCCCAGCACAAAAACAAGGACAAGGCGCTGCGGGTGTTGCGCGCCCGTCTCATGGAGCGGGAGCGGGAGACGGCGGAGGCAGAGCGCTCGGCACAACGGCGCTCGCAGGTGGGCAGCGGCGACCGCTCGGAGCGGATCCGTACCTACAACTTTCCCCAGGGGCGGGTCACCGACCACCGGATCGGCCTCACCGTCCACTCTCTCGAACAGGTCCTCGCCGGCGAGCTCGACCTCCTCCTCGACCCGCTCGTCCAGCGCCACCAGGCGGAGCTTCTCGCCGCCGCCGGCACCGAGTGAGCCCGGTACGGCGCGTGGCGGCCACCGACCCCGCGACCCCGTTCGACTGGCGCCGCTGGTGCGCGGACCAGACGATCCCCGAGGAGGAGGCGCGCTACCTGCTGCTGGAGCTTCTGCGGCTGCCCCCCTCCGCCCTCGCCGAGCCGGTGGTGCTCACACCGCGCCACCGGAGCCGCCTGGCAGGATGGGTGGCGCGCCGGCGCCGGGGCGAATCCCTACAGTACATCACCGGCCGCGCCCACTTCTTCGGTGAGGTGGTGCGCGTCGGCCCCGGCTGCCTCGTCCCACGACCGGAGACCGAGCTCCTCGTGGAGCGCGCCCTCAACGGGCTGGTGGCCAACGCCCGGCTGCTGGACCTCGCCACCGGCTCCGGCTGCATCGCCCTGGCGATCGGACGCCAGCGGCCCGATTGTCGGATCGTAGCCACGGACATCTCCACCGCGGCGCTGCGTTGGGCGCGGAAAAACCTGCGCAGGACCGGCGTGGAGCTACGCCGGGGTGACCTCTTCGCCCCGGTGGCGGGCGAGCTGTTCGACTGCATCTGCTGCAACCCGCCGTACGTGGAGACGCAGGCGATCCTCCCCTCGGACGTGCGCGGCCGTGAGCCGGACGAGGCACTCTTTGCGGGCACCGACGGCCTCGCCACTATCCGCCACCTCCTGGCCGAGGCCCCGGCCCACCTCCTCACGGGCGGCCGCCTGATCCTGGAGATCGGCGCCGGACAGGGGGAGGCGGTGCGCCGCCTCGCCGCGCCCGACTTCACTGAGGTGGCGATCCACCGCGACTACGCCGACCACGAGCGGATCTTCGTGGGGAAGCAGTAAAACGCAACTCTCGGTACAATACTGAGCCCCGGATCGTTCTGGTCACCGAGGCCCCGCCGTCAATGAGGCTCCAGAATGGCTCCGCGGTTCACACCCTTGTGAGCGGCGACGGCCCGCAAAATCGCGTTTAGCGTGCCGATACGAAGAGCCTTGTGTGCCGGAATGGCGATCCGCTGGTGGGACGGCTTTCCCGTCTCCAAAATGATGTGGCTGCCCGTCTGATGGACCTCAACGTAGGACCACGCGCTGCAAAGTGTTCGGGCCAATTCACGGCCGCTGAGATCACGAGGGAGCTTCACGCGGTTTTCAGCAGCTCGTCGCGGACGAGATGGAGGCGAACCTGCGCCGGTACCGACTGGTCAAAAAAATAGGCGCGGACGGCATCCTGCACCTGCTCACGAAGCTCCGACCAGCTCTCCGCCTCGCTAAAGATCGGCTCGGTCAGGCACTCTGCTACATACCCACCATCTGCTTCTTGGATCACCTCAAAGATCAATTCGTCCATCTGTCGCACCGCATTCCCCCTCGCCTCAAAGTTGGATCGACGACAAGACCCTATCATATTGTCCTTTCTTTCCTAACGGCGCCATCGTTCCTGATCGCTCGCCCACTACCGCTTGGCTACTGACCCATGGACTCACTCCTCATCGAGGGAGGTGCCTGCCTCACCGGCACCTTCCGTGCATCCGGGGCGAAGAACGCGGCCCTGCCGTGTCTCGCCGCGACCCTGCTCACCTCGCAACCGGTACGCCTGCGCAACGTCCCAGCCCTGCGCGACATCCGCACGATGACCGCCCTGCTGGCGGAGATGGGGGCACGGATGGCGTGGGACGAGAGCGCCGGTGAGGTGGCGATCGACTGCTCCGGTGTCTTCCGCCTGGAGGCGCCGTACGACCTGGTGCGCACCATGCGCGCCTCGGTCCTGACCCTCGGCCCCCTGGTGGCACGCTACGGCCACGCGCGGGTGTCGCTGCCCGGTGGCTGCGCCATCGGCGAGCGGCCCATCGACCAGCACCTCGCCGGCATCGAGGCCCTCGGGGCGCAGATCGACCTCTCCCACGGCTACGTCGACGCCCGCGCCCGCCGCCTCGTCGGCGCCCGCATCCCCATGGGGATGGTGACCGTCACCGGCACGATGAACGTGGTCATGGCCGCGACCCTGGCGCGCGGCGAGTCGGTAATCGACAACGCCGCCTGCGAGCCGGAGGTGGCGGACCTGTGCGACTTCCTACGCGCCATGGGGGCTCAGATCGAGGGCGACGGCACCCCGACGATCCGCATCCAGGGGAGAGAGGAGCTTGGTGGCGGCGACTTCCGGGTCATGGCGGATCGCATCGAGGCAGGGAGCTACCTGATCGGCTGCGCCATGACCGGCGGCGAGATGCACTTTGCCAAGGAGGACCTCGCCCACCTCCGCTTCCCCCTCGACCTCCTCACCCGCGCCGGCACGACGATCCGTGAGGAGGAGGATGGTTGGGCCATCACCGGCCCCGAACGGCTCACCGCCGTGGACATCACCACCGCCCCCTACCCCGCCTTCCCCACCGACCTCCAGGCCCAGTGGATGGCGGCGATGGCCACCGCCGATGGCGTCGCGGTGGTACGTGAGGAGGTCTTCGAGAACCGCTTCATGCACGTGGCCGAGCTCCTGCGCATGGGCGCCGACATCCGCGTCGACGGCGCCACCGCCGTGGTCCGCGGCGTTTCCGCCCTCTCCGGCGCGCCGGTGATGGCCACCGACCTGCGCGCCTCCGCCTCTCTCGTCCTCGCCGGCCTCATCGCCCGTGGTGAGACCCGCCTGTCACGCATCTACCACCTCGACCGCGGCTATGAGCGGCTGGAAGAGAAGCTCGCCGCCCTTGGAGCACGGGTGGTCCGGGAACGGGGGTAGCCTCACTCCGCCTCGTACTCGGTGTACTTGCGCGCCGAGCCGCGGACCCGGTCGGCCGGGTACTTCGCCGCGTTCACCGCGATCTTCGCGTGCGCCGCCGCCACCGGGTCGACGGCGAGGCGATCGGCGAGGCGGGTGAGGTAGATGAGCACATCGCCGATCTCCTCGGCCAGGGCTGCCCGGGTCGCCTCGGGGAGATCACAGCTCGCCTCGCCGGTACACCACTGGAGGTGCTCCACCACCTCCGCCACCTCCACCGTGAGGGCCATGGCGAGGTTCTTCGGGGTGTGAAACTGCTCCCAGTCGCGCTCCGCGGCGAACGCACGCAGACGGTCACGGAGGTGGTCGAGGGAGTCGGGCATGGGGGGAGTAGAAAGTAGAAAGCAGGAAGTAGAAAGGGGGGAGATAGCACCGGAGAGCCGGTGTCGCCGGTGGTGGCGATGAGCGACAGCGGGGACCGGAAGGGCAGAAATCGTCCATGGGCACGGTAGGAGGGGGCCATGCCCCCGATCCTCACCCTTTCAGGCCGGCCACGCCCTTGGCGCGAATCGCGGGCAGGAGCCCGCTCCTACCGAATTCCCCCTGCCGGGCGGCAACCCGAGCCGGGAAGACCGTTACGCAGCCCTCCCAGTTTCCCTCCCCCGAGGTGATCACCGATGACGCCATCCCCACCCGCCTCCTACTCCCCTCGTGCCGCGTTGAACGCCGTTCCCCCGGCTCTTGCCCTCGCGACGATCGCCAACTCCTACCGCGGAAAGGCCGCCGGGATGCCACCGTCGATGGGCAGCGTCGCGCCGGTGGTGGGGGTCTGGCGGGTGGCGAAGAAGAGGACGCCCGCGGCCACGTGGTCGGCGGTGACCTCCGTCTTCAACAGATTCCGGTCGCGGTAGTAGGCGCGCAGGCCGGCCCCGTCCAGGCCGCGGGCGCGCATCCGCTCCGGCCCTACCTCGGCCCAGAGCTGCGACGGGATGGCCTCGTCACCGAAGATCGCGTCAGCGTTGATCATGTTCACCCGCACGCCCAAAGGCGCCAGCTCGAGGGCGGCGATCTTGCCGAGCTGGTGGGCGGCCGCCTTGGCGCACGAGTAGGCGCCGAAGCCGGCGCCTGGATCGAAGACGTTCTTCGACGAGTTGACGATCACGTCACCGCCGCTCCCCTGCTGCTCGAAGAGGTGGGTGGCCCCGCGCAGGACCCGGTGGTAGCCCTGAAAGTTGACGTCGACGACCCGCGCCAGATCCCCGTCGGTCAACTCCGAGAGACGCGCCACGTGGGCGATGCCAGCGTTCAAGATCACCACGTCCAGCCCGCCGAAGCGACGCGCCACCTCCGCCACCATCGACTCTACCGACTCGGTGTCGGTGACATCCGCGGTGACCGCGAGGTGGGGCCGGCCCGCCAGGCGCGCCGCCGCCGTGGCGAGTCGCGCCTCGTCGATATCGGTGAGACAGACACACGCCCCTGCCTCGGCCAGCCGCACCGCCACCGTCGCGCCAATGGCGCCGGCAGCGCCGGTGACCAGAGCGACCTTGCCGGCCAGGGGCGGCGGGCTCTGCTTGCCCAGCTTCGCCTGCTCCAGGGACCAGTACTCCATGTCAAAAAGATCCGCGAGGTCGAGACCACGGTACGGGCCCAGCCCCCGGCTCGCCGTTTTGGTCGACACCGTGTGCTCGTAGAGATCACCGGCGATCACCGCCGCCTTGGCGCTCTCGCCGATCGCCACCTGCCCGACCCCCTCGATGAGAACAACGCGCGGCAGGGGGTCGAGGCGGGTGCGCTCCACCTGCTTGGCGGCGCAGTTCTCGTCGAAGTAGACGTCGTACTCCTCCTCGAACTCTTCCAGGGCACGATCGAGGGCGGCGCGCAGCGCCCCCGCATCGGCCCAGTCGAGCCCCTCCACGACCATCGGGTGGGCCTTGGTGCGGATCACGTGGTCCGGGGTGAGCGGCGCGGTGCGCGCCAGCCCGCGTCCCTCCGGATCGTCGGCGAAGGCAAGGATCTCCGGGGTGGCGCGGTGGTCGAGGATCCAGTGGCGATCGGCCGGGTCGTGGCGGTGCAGGAGGCCGCGGAGGATGGGCAGGAGGGTGGCCGCCCGTCGCCGCGCCTCCGCCGGGGTGGTCGCCGCGCATAGCGCCGTCGCCGGTGGATGGGCGGCGAGGTAGCGCTCCGCCCGGTCCACCAGAGTGACGTGGTGCTCGTAGGCGACACGGGCGTCGTTATCGAAGGTGAAGAGGCCGTGGTTCGCGAGAACGATGGCGCGCGCCCCCGGGCTCGCCTCCACCAGCTCCGCCACCGCCAGGGCGAGGGGGAAGCCCGGCATGATGTAGGGCAACACCAAAATCTCCTCGCCGAGGGCGGCACGGCAGTGGGCCTCGCCGTCGGCCTGATTGGTCAGCGCCAGGATCGCGTCGGCGTGAGAGTGGTCGACGAAGCGAAAGGGGAGGAAGGCGTGGAGCAGGGTCTCCACCGACGGCGTCGGCGCGGAGGCATCGAGCAGGTGGGTGCGCAGCTCGTTGACCATCTCCTCGTCGGTGAGCCCATCGAGAACACGCAGGCGGCGCAGGTAAGCGAGGTCCACCGTCGGCAACCCCGCCGGCTCGATGGTGGCGAGATCCCAGCCGGACCCCTTGATAAACAGCACCTCGCGCCGCTCCCCGAGGAGGTCGACCACCTCCCCCTTGGCCGAGGTGTTACCGCCGCCGTGTTGCACCAGAGACGCCTCCGCCCCGAGGAGCCGCGAGGTGTAGACCCGCAAGGCGAGGAGCTCGCCGTCGTCGGCGTAGCGTTCGAGATAGGCGTGGGCGTCGTCGTCAGACCAGTGGGATTCCATGGCGGCGCTTTGTAGCGGGGAGATGGGCAGGTGTCCACCGGAGCCGTGCCGCCGTATTCGTCGGTAGGGGCCTCGCGCAGAGGCGCAGAGGCGCAATGGATTGGCCTTCCGGGCCGCACCCCCATTGCGTTACCGCACCGACGACGCCTGCCCTCGGTCCTCCACCCCTCTGCGCCTTGGCGCCTTGGCGCCTCTAGAGGATCAGCGGAAACAAGATGTGATACCTGACCGTAGGGTCGGCTTCAGCCGACCAACGCCGTCATCTCAAGCAGTTACGGTGCTCGGCGGGCTGAAGCCCGCCCTACGGACGGTCCCATCTCGGCCCGCATTGCTATTTCCGCTGATCCTCTCTGCGCGAGATTCCCAACCGGCGATGATGAGTCCGTTCCGCGGGCTAG
>CAZRGD010000060.1:0-10826 GCA_964599505.1 uncultured Nitrospirota bacterium
CGCCTACCCGAAGGGCCACACCACCTGGCGCGAGACGCCCAACGCCTTCCCCCTGGCCACCGAGGTCCTCGCGGATCGGGTGCGTGCCGCCTCCATCCCCACCGCCGGCCACCCGGCACGGATCCACGGCTGGCTGGTCTACGGCACCAACCTGCCGCTCACCCTGCCGCAACCGGCGCTTACCTACGAGGCGATCCAGAAGCTCGACTTCATCGCCGCGGTGGATCTGATGCCGTCGGAGATCACCGGCTGGGCGGATGTGGTCCTCCCGGAGTGCTCCTACCTGGAGCGCTACGACGACCTGCGCATCACCACCACCCGCAACGCCACCATCGCCCTGCGGCAACCGGCGGCGAAGCCGCGCTTCGAGTCGAAGCCGGGGTGGTGGATCGCCAAGGGGGTGGCGGAGAAGATGGGGCTCGGCCGCTACTTCCCGTGGAAGGATATCGAGTCGTACCTGGAGACCCGCCTGGCAGGGATCGGCTCATCGCTAGCGGAGATGCAGCGGGTCGGGGTGAAGGAGATCGACGTGGGGCCGCACCGTTTCTACTTCGGCGACGGCGAGGCGGTCGAGTTCGACACCCCGAGCGGCCGCATCGAGCTCTACTCCCAGCAGCTCGCCGACCTCGGCTTCGACCCGGTGCCGCGCTACACCCCCCACCCGGAGCCGCCGGCGGGCTACTACCGGCTGCTCTTCGGCCGCACCCCGACCCACACCTTCAGCCGCACCACCAACAACCCGCTCCTGTGCGAGACGATGCTGGAGAACGAGGTGTGGATCGCCCGCAAGGTGGCGCGGATGTGGGGGATCGAGAGCGGCGACTACCTCCTGCTCCACAACCAGGACGGCGCCACCGCCGGGCCGGTGCGCGCCAAGGTAACCGAGCGCATCCGCCACGACTGCGTCTTCCTGGTCCACGGTTTCGGCCACCAGCAGCACCAGATGGCGCGCAGCTTTCACCGGGGCGCCAATGACAACGCCCTGGTCACCCAGGTGAGCGTCGACCCCCTGATGGGGGCGACGGGGATGCGGGTGAACTTCGTCACCTTCGAGGTGGTGGAACCGCCACACGGCCATGAACCGTCGCCGTTGCGGCGCGGGGAGGTGGTGTGATGGCCCGCTACGCGATGGTGGTCGACACCCGCCGGTGCGTCGGCTGCGCCGACTGCGTGATGGCGTGCCAGACGGAGAACGGCGTCCCCCTCGGCTACTGCCGCGACTGGATCGTCCAGGACACCTGGGGGAGCTACCCAAAGCTCCACCTGGAGATCCGCTCGGAGCGGTGCAACCACTGCGCCAACGCCCCGTGCGTACGCTGCTGCCCCACCGGCGCCTCACACATCGTCGAGGGGGGGATCGTCCTGGTGAGCCCGCAGAAGTGCATCGGCTGCAAGGCGTGCATCACCGCCTGCCCGTACGACGCCCGCTATGTCCACCCGGCGGGCTACGTGGACAAGTGCACCTTCTGCGTCCACCGGGTGCGCGCCGGCAAGGAGCCGGCCTGCGTCGAGGTCTGCCCCACCCACTGCCTCCACTTCGGCGACCTCGAGGATCCGAACAGCGAGGTCGCCGTCCTCCTTCGCACCCGTGTCTCGAAGACCCTGATTCCCGAGGCGGGGACCCGACCACAGCTCTACTTCCTCACCTAAGGGCTCGGCAGCAATGACTACCCTCCCCCTGATCCTCCACGAAGAGGTCGTCACCTCCGGCCGCATGAACCCGGGCATCGACCCCACCCTCACCGTCTGGGGGTGGCCGATCCCCCTCTACCTCTTCCTCGGCGGTCTGGTGGCGGGGATCCTCTTCTTCTCCGCCTTCTACGTGATCCGCCACCGCGAGGAGGACTACGCCACCGCGGTGAAGGTCGCCCCCCTGTGGGCGCCGCCCCTGATCGTCGTCGGTCTCCTCGCCCTCCTCCTCGACCTCTCCCATGCCCCCTACTCGTGGCGCCTCTACACCACCATTCACCTGGAGTCCCCCATGTCGTGGGGGGCGTGGACTTTGGGGATCCTCATCCCCCTGTCGGTGGTCTGGGCGGCCCTCTGGCTGGAGGAGCTCTTCCCCCGCTTCCACTGGCCCCTCGCCTGGCTGGCGCGGTGGATCGCCTGGCTGCGCGACCGGCGAGTCGCCTTTGCCTGGCTCATCGCGATCCTGGCGGTGGTCCTCGGGATCTACACCGGGATCCTGCTGTCCGCCTTCAACGCCCGCCCCTTCTGGAACACCAGCATCCTCGGCCCCCTCTTCCTCACCTCCGGCCTCTCCACCGGCGCCGCCATGGTGATGCTCCTCTCCCGGAACGGGCGAGAGCGGGCCCACTTCTCGCACCTCGACCTGCTGCTCATTGCGGCGGAGCTGTTCATCATCGTCCACCTCTTCATGGGCGAGCTCTCCTCCACCGCCATCCAGGTGGAGGCGGCCCACCTCTTCCTCGGCGGCCCCTACACCGCCCCCTTCTGGGTTCTGGTGGTGGGGATGGGGCTGGTGCTCCCCGCCGTCATCGAGGGGCTGGGGGTGTTACGGCGGCGGATCCCGATACAGGTCCCCGCGGTCCTGGTATTACTGGGCGGGCTGCTCCTGCGCTTTATCGTGATGGACGCGGGGATGACCTCGCGCTGGCTCTACTGATTGGAGGTCCCCATGACCGATACCCATGCGAGACGCCGTAGCTTCCTCGGCTGGCGCGGCAAGGAGGGGTACGTCTCCCCCTACCTGGTCGGCCTTGGCCTCGGCCTCACCCTGCTCCTCGCCTTCTACATCATGGGGCGAGGGCTGGGGGCGTCCGGCGCCGAGTTTCGTCTCGTGGCGGCCGGAGAGAAGGCGATCTCCGCCGAGCACGTAGACCGCAACGCCTACCTCGCCCACTACGCCGGCGGCGACAAGAATCCGCTCGACGCGTGGCTCGTCTACGAGGTCCTGGGGATGATGGTGGGGGGGCTCTTCTCCGCCGCCGAGGCGGGGCGGCTGCGGTTCATGGTCGAGCGCGGGCCGCGCTGCCCCCGTGGCCGCCGCCTCCTCTTCGCCTTCACCGGGGGTGCGCTCATGGGCTTCGCCGCCCGCCTCGCCCGCGGCTGCACCAGCGGCCAGGGGCTCACCGGCGGCGCCACCCTCGCCCTCGGGAGCTGGGCCTTCCTGTGGATGGTCTTTATCGGCGCCTACGGCTTCGCCTACTTCGTGCGCAAGCAGTGGATCTAAGGGCTCGCAAAGGAATCATTCTATCTCCGTTTCGAGGTGAACCATGGGACCACTCTTCAAGATGGGATTCTTCGGTACGCAGACGGGCCTCGTCCTCGCCTTTCTCATCGGCATCAGCTTCGGCTTCTGGCTCGAGCGGGCCGGCTTCGCCTCCTCCATGAAGCTCGCCCTGCAGTTCTACTTCCGCGACATGAGCGTCCTCAAGGCGATGTTCACCGGCATCGTGGTGTGCATGGTGGGGCTCTCCTACTTCCAGTGGATGGGGTGGCTCGACCTCCGCCTGGTCTACATCAACCCCACCTACCTGTGGCCGCAGGTGGTGGGCGGCCTGATCCTCGGGATCGGCTTCGTCATGGCCGGCTACTGCCCCGGCACCTGCCTGGTCGCCTCGGCCATCGGCAAGGTCGACGGCATGGCGGCGACGCTCGGCTCCCTCACCGGAATGTTCTTTTTCGCCGAGGCCTTCGACTGGCTGGGCGGCTTCTGGAAGAGCGGCTCCATGGGAGGAGTCACCGTGCCTGAGTGGCTCGGCCTCCCCCGCGGAGTGGTCGTGCTGGCGGTGGTCCTCTTCGCCCTGGTGATGTTCTGGGGGGCGGAGCTGTTGGAGAGGAGGTTCGCGAAATGAGCGTGCGCAATCTGAGCACCGACGCCAAGGTCGTGGGTGGCCTGGCCCTCCTCCTCTTCGCCCTGGTGGCGCTGCTCAACCCGGCGCGCAAGGGGCAAAGCCGCCCGCCCGTCTCCCCCACCACCCTCGCCACCGCCATCGAGCAGGGTACCGACCACGTCACCGCCGACGAGCTCGCCCGGATGCTGATCGACAAGGAGCCCGGCCTGGCGGTGGTGGACGTGCGCGAACCGGCGGACTACACCGACTTTCACATCAAGGGGTCGATCAACATCCCCCTGCCGCTCCTCTTCACGAAGAAGGGGGTCGAGAAGCTGCGGGGTATGTCCACCGTCGTCCTCGTCTCCACCGGCGGGACCCACGCGGCCCAGGCGTGGACGGTCCTCCGCGAGCTGGGCGTGGACCACGTGGTCACCCTCCTCGGTGGCCTCAACTACTGGGTGAACGTCTTCACCAACCCCCACCCCCCCGCGGAGACCGCCGCCGACCCGGAGATCGCCACCGCCGAGCTGCGCCGTGCCGCGGGCGCCCACTTCTTCGGTACCCCGCAGGTAGAGGAGGCGCCGAAGGCGACCGCCCCCCGGCCGCCGGTGCCAATCAAAAAGCGGCGCCACCAGGGCAAGGGCGACGAGGGATGCTGATCGAGTCGCCCTGCGGGGCGCTCCGGCGCGCCCCGGGTACACGGCGACGCCGGGGTGCAATCCGGGTGAGCCGGACAACCTGCTGCCACGGGTAATCGAGCGGCCGGCAGGTAGCAGGACTACCGGCCGTAGAGGAGCCAGTCGGACGGCGCCTTCAACCGGTTGTCCGGGTGATAGGTGGGCTCCACACGGCTCACTGCGCCGTGGGCCACGACGACCGGGATCTGGAGCTCCCCGAGCCGCTCGTGCCACACGTCGAGGGTATAGCGGCCGGGTGGCAGCCCGTTGATCTCGAAGTGGCCCGCCGCATCGGTCACCGCCGCGTACGGGTGCGGAGAGACGAAGATGAAGGCGGTCATCCACGGGTGCGAGATGTCACAGCGCAGAGAGATGAGCCCGGTGCGGTGTAATCGCTCGCGCACCACGCTCTCCGTGGTGGGAAGGGCAAAATTAAAGAGGTTACGCAGGTGCTGAAAGCCGTGGACGTTGTGCAGCACCTCGTCCCGGTTACGGATGGTGATCCGGCTCTTCTTCGTCGCCACCTGCACCCGAGGGGTGAACTCCGAGTCGTCATTGAGGAGCTCGATTTCCCTGGGTGTCGCAGGAAGCCCGCTCTTCACCCCGACCACCGAGACAATCGCATTGGCCACTCCGCCCTCGTCGTCGACCCTAAGCTGGCGCTCGATCGCCCGCGGATGGCCAAAGAGCTCCGGGCTCGGGTAGTCCATCCGGTCGCGGTCGACCTTCAAATCACTCCCGAGGAAAATGCGCCCTTCGATCGTTCCCGGATCAGTGACTGCCCCGCCGCGGTACGCCGCCGCCGGCAGTGCCAGCGAGACGGCCACGATGACCGCAAGCAGATACCTCAATCGAGGGACTCCTGAATCACCGCCAGGACGTCGAGGTAGGTGACGATGCCGATCGGGGCATTCTCCAGATCGACCACCGGCAGACCGCCCACCTTGGTGGAGAGGAAGATGTCCACCACCTCTTCCAGGCGATCATCGGCCATCACCGTCACCGGCTCGCCGACCATCACCTCACCCACCGTCTCGTAGGCGTCGAGGACGTCCTGGCCGGTCTCGCTCTCGGTGTAGAGGTGGGGCGAGATCGCCTGGCGCAGATCGCGGTCGGAGACGATTCCCACCAAGCGACCGTCCTCATCCACCACCGGCAACTGACGGATGTCGTGCTCGCCCATGATATCCATGGCTGCGAGGAGCCGCACATCTGCCGTCACCACGTACGGATCCGGGGTCATCATCTCCTGCGCCGTGACCGCCTTGAGTCGCTCCATACCGCCCTCACGCACCGGTTAGCGTGCGCCGCGGGGCTAGCCGAGGCGGTTGACCCGCCGGGTAAGGCGGGACTTGCAACGCGCCGCCACGTTGCGGTGGATCACACCCTTCGAGGCCGTCTTGTCGAGGCGAACGCAGGCACTGGCCAGGGCCGTCTCGGCGGACGCCTTGTCACCCGCGTCGATGGCGGTGGTGACCTGCTTCAGGCTGTTACGCAGGGTGGACTTGTAGGCGCGGTTCCGCGTCCGGCGCTTGATCGCCTGACGGGCGCGCTTGGCGGCAGAAGGCTTTGCGGGCACAGTGAAACTCCTCGGATAATTCGGGGCGCGCACCGTAACCGCCGGTGCTCCCGTGGTCAATAGCGTGCGGTCTGCTGCGCAGACCGCAGCGGCGGCGCAGGGCGCCGCCGGGAGTCTAGAGGATGGCCAGCACCATGGCCGCGGCAACGAGGTAAGAGCGAGCTCCTGCTCGCGTGCCGTCTGCTATGCAGACGGCAGAGGTGGCGTTGCACGCCGCCGGAAGGAGACGGGCGACCGCGCCGAATTGTGGGTCCATCGGTAGGAGCGAGCTCCCGCTCGCGATTCAGGCCCGAAGGGCCTGCCGCGCCTTCGGCGCGGATCGCCGGCGGGAGCCGGCTCCTACCCGAGAGCGGGGCCACGGGGATGTGTTCCCTCCCCGAGGCCCAACGCGGCACGCGATCCGTCCTTGATCAGCTCCCGAGGCAGTGGCGCAGCTCGACGCTCTCGGGGATACCGGTGGAGAGGGACCAGTCGAGGTCGACGTCGCAGATCAACCCCTTCACGGTGGCGTGGGCGTCGTTGCTCCCGTCGGGGAAGTCGACCACGAAGGTAATGTCGTCGCCGAGGGGGTCGACATTGTTCGCCCGCAGGCGGAGCGTGCCAGCCTCGGGCCGCCGCAGGGACTCGGGCGTCGAGGGGTCGATGCGCAGGTTGACCGAGCTGAAGTCGAGCTTCGGCTCTTTGATCAGCATGAAGAAATCCGGGAAGAAGGAGAGGTCCACCGTGCCCGCGCCGTCGAGGGTGATGATGTCGTCGGCGGCGCGCAGGGTGGAAATAGTCCACTGGGCGTCGGTGATGGTGATCAGGTCGTAGCCGAGGAAGCCGAGACGCGCCCTGGTGGTGGCAACGCGCACCTTGTCGGTGCGGGTGTCGCCGAAGGACTTGGTGATTGCACCACCCGCGTCCTCGAACTGGACGTAGAAGCGAAAGTCGTTGGGACCGAAGTTCTGAGTCTGGACGATCCATGCGCCCGGCTGGGTAAAGAGGCCGTCGGCGTCGCTGTTTTCGTCGTAGTTGAGCTTCCACTCGCCCACGTCGATCTCCAGGGAGCTGGCACCCACCACCCCGGCGTCGGCCCCCTCAAGCAGAACCGCGAAGTAGCGGGCACTGGAAGTCACCAGCTCGACGCTCGCCACCGCCGCCTCCGCGTCACCCGCCACCAGTTGATCGTGAAAAGAGGTGTCGCCGACGCTCACCGTCAGGGTCGGCGGCGGCTCGTTGGTAAACGGCGACAGCGCCCCGGAGGTATCGCTGGAACCGCCACCGCCCCCCCCACCGCAGGCGGCCGTCACCGTCACCAGAACCACCGCACCGAACCGCAACCACTTACTGAAAGTTGTCATTTCCGCCTCCTGGCTTCACAGAAAATGTAGCGCCAACCGGGGACTCGGCCGCGGGCGGCGTAACGCAATCTGTGATTTATCGCCGGGAGGGGGCGATCCCTTCAGCCACGACCCGGCGCCGAAGGACGCAGGCTATGACGACGCACGGTGGGGGGTGACTGCGGTGTGTCGGTCTACTTGAGGAGCCCGGTCGGCAGGATACCGAGAAGATCTTTCAGGTCCTCATCCTCGAAAGTAATCCCGCCGCCGAGGAAGGCGGAGGCGACCTCGTCGTTGAGCGGGTTGTCGTAACCGGCGGTGAGAAAGAGGTGGGCGAAGAGGTCCCAGCGCGCCTTCGCCTTCAGGTGGGGGCTGGAGCCGACGGTGTTGTCACCATCGAAGTCGTAGGCGTCGAGCGACAGGCGCAACCGGTCGTTGGCGAGGTAGTAGTCGGCACCGGCGCCGAAGGTGTTCTCCTTCAGGCCGATACGCAGGGCGGCGTTGTCGATCCGCTGGGCGACCTGGGCGGAGAACTGGACGTTGCCGCTCTTCTCGCGGTGCTCGGTGGTGACCACCGTCTGGGTGACGTCGGTGGGGAAGAAGTCTGAGCCCGCGCCGCTGCCGGTGTTGGTGATCTTCCGCACCTCGGTGGTGCGGTGCACCGTCTCGTCGCCGTTCGCCGGCGAGACCACCTCGAAGACGTATGACTTGGTCTTACTCGGGGCCAGGGTGAGGGTGAAGATACCGCGACTGTCCCCTCGGTCCACCAGCGACTCCCCCTCGAAGCTCACATAGGTCCGGTACCGGTCGCGCTTGGAGAGGAAGTCGTCGATCTTGTCGAGCGCCGAGTTGAGCTTGTCCACCGTCGCCTCATCGTTCACCAGGCGGCCAATGGTGCCGTGGCCTTCGTCGACCTTCTGGGCGACTCGGCCGAGGGCAGCGAAGGTGGTGTCGGCGCTCTTTGCCGCCTTTTGCGCCGAGTCGATGGTGGATTTCACCCCTGCGCGGTTCTCCGCGATCATCACCTGCAGGGAGTTCACCGTCCGGTCGAAGTCCTCACCCCACTTCGGCAGGTTGTCGCGGGTGTAGCCGGTGACCGAGCGGAGATTTTCGACCGTCTCGGTCACCCCCGTCGAGTTGGTGGCGATGAGGCCGTCGAGACGGGTGGTGAGGGAGTCGAGGTGGGTGACAATGGAGTCGACCCGCTGGTCGTTGCGCGACACGATCGTCTTGAGGTTATCAGTGAGCTCGCGGGTATTGGCGAGGATCGCCTGAAGGTTCGCCTTCCCCTCCTCGCTGCCGAAGGCGTCCGCCAAGGAGCCGGTGATCTTGCTGAAATCGGTGGCGAGCTTGCCGAGGGAGATCAGAAGCTCGTCGAGGGACTTCTGGCTCACCGAGTGACCGATCGACTGGCCCGCCACGAGGCGGTGGGCCCAATCCTTGCCCGGGATGATCGCCAGGTATTTTTCCCCCAGCATCCCCTCGGTACGCAGCTCGGCGCGCGAGTCACCGGGGATGTGGGTCCCTGACTCAATGCGCAGGGTGAGGCGCGCCTTGCCCTCCTCGAGATCGATCCGTTCCACCTGCCCCACCTTCACCCCGGCGATGCGCACCGGCGCCTTCGCCTCCAGCCCGTCGACGGTGTCGAAGCGCACCCTGAGCTGGTAGCCCTCGGTCACCTCCCCCTTTTCTAGCTGGGTGGAGAGGACAAAGAGGAGCGCCGCCACGAGGATGACGAAGAAGCCGACCTTGGTCTCGAGATTCACCCCATACTCCCCGGTAGCTCGGGCCTAGCGGCCCGCCTGCGCCCCCGCGTGGTCGTCGTCACTGGCGGAATGTTCGCACACATCGCCCCGCGCGTTGAGGAATTCCTGCAACAGGGGCTCCTGGTTACCACACACCTCGGCGGGCGAGCCCACCGCCACCATCCGACCGTCGGCGAGAAAGGCGATGGAATCGGCCATCTCCAGGGCGCTCTTCACGTCGTGGGTAACGATCACCACGGTCGAATCCAGCTCCTCCTTGGCGCGCACGATCAGCCGGTTGATGTGGACCGTGGTGAGGGGGTCCAGGCCGGTGGTCGGCTCGTCGTAGAGGATGATCTCCGGATTCATGATCGTCGCCCGCGCCAAGCCCACCCGTTTCTGCATTCCACCGGAGAGCTCGGCCGGCATCTTCTCCTCGATCCCCGACAGCTCCACCCGCTCCAGCTCCCGGGCCACCCGGGCGGGAATCTCCGATTCCCCACACAGGTGGTTCTCCAGCAGGCCGAAGGCGAGGTTGTCGTAGACGCTCATCGAGTCGAAGAGGGCAGAGCTCTGAAAGACGAAGCCGAAGCGGTGCATGAGCGGCTCACGCGCCCGGCCGGAAAGATCGGTGATGTCCTGCCCATCGAGGTAAACCCGGCCGCTATCCGGCTTGAGGAGGCCAACGATGTGCTTCAACAGGACCGACTTGCCGGTGCCGCTCGGCCCGAGGATCACCGTCGTATTCCCCTTTTCGATGGTCAGGTCGATGTCCTTGAAGACCACCTGACCGCCGAACGACTTGCTGATCTTCTCCAGGCGGATCATCGGCCAAAGAGGAGGGAGGTGAGGATGTAATCGGCCACCAGAATGAGGACCGAGGAGTAGACCACCGCCTGGGTCGTCGCCCGCCCTACCCCGGCGGCACCGCCCCGGGCGCGCATCCCGAAGCTACAGCTCACCACCGACAAGACGAGGCCGAAGACCGCCGACTTGATCAGGCCGTTGGCCATATCGCTGAAGGAGACGAACTGGATGGTCTTGTTGATGTAGAGGGTAGAGTTGATCCCCAGAAGCTTCACCGCCACCAGGTAACCGCCGAGGATGCCGATGAAGTCGGAGAGGACCACCAGCATCGGCAGGGTGACGATGGTGGCGACCACCCGCGGCACGAGGAGGTAGTGGGTCGGGTTCACCGCCATCGTGTACATGGCATCGATCTGCTCGGTCACCCGCATCGTGCCGAGCTCCGCCGCCATCAGGGAGCCGGCGCGCGCGGTGACCATGAGGCCGGCGAGCACCGGACCGAGCTCCCGCAGGACCGACAGAGCGACCACCGTCCCCACCAGGGACTCGGCGCCGAAGCGGGCGAAGCCGTTATACGACTGGAGCGCCAGGACCATGCCGGTGAACAGGCCGGTGAGCAGGACGACGAAGGTGGAGTTCACCCCCACCACCTCCATCTGGCGCAAGAGGTTACGCAGCCGCCACGGCCGCCTCGGCAACCAGCGGACGAGGTCGAAGAAGAGGACCCCCATCTCTCCCGCCGCCTCCAAGAGGCCCAGGCTCAAGCGACCTATCTGTTCGACGACAACGATGGTGTGACCCTCCTGCGCAGACGCCGCGGACTGTACGGCGGCGGTGACGACGGGACAACCTCGGGGCCTACGGCCCCGAGAAGGGGTTAGGGATTAGGGGCTAGG
>CAZRGD010000061.1:0-10688 GCA_964599505.1 uncultured Nitrospirota bacterium
CTGCCTCGCGGGCATGCCGGTGCGGACGGGCGGGCGGCGGGGCGCGGGCGGTCGGGAGGGCGGCGGGTGAAGCGCGGGGGGCGCGGTCGTGGGCGGGGTGGGGGGCGGGGGGGGTGGGGGGGGGGAGGGTGGGGTGGAGGTCGCCGGCGGCGGCGCCCTCCAGCCGCAGGCCGGCGGCGACGACGCCGAAGGCGGCGAGCTCCACCGGCTGGTAGGTGCCGGCGAGGAAGTCGCGGTTGAGGGAGCCGTTGAAGAAGAGGGGGGCGTAGGGGGAGAAGGGATCGATGGGGATGAAGGCGG
This sequence comes from uncultured Nitrospirota bacterium, assembly GCA_964599505.1. GTDB lineage: Bacteria > CG2-30-53-67 > CG2-30-53-67 > CG2-30-70-394 > CG2-30-70-394 > CG2-30-70-394. Next base: position 301 of record CAZRGD010000061.1, read on the forward strand.
TGTAGTCGCTGTCTACCAGGTGGTCGTCGCCGCTCTCCACGAGGAGGAAGGGGGTGGCGTCTGCCAGGTCGGTTCGCAGGGTCACCTCGCCGCTCGCCAGCCACGCCGCCACGTCGATCCCGACCGCGCCGCCGGCGAGGTCGCCACGGAAGCGGTAGTGCCCCCCCTCGTAGAGGGCGACCCCCCGCCCCGAGAGCCGCCCGAGGTGAAAGCCGGCGTCGAGACCGGCGAGCCAGAGGCGGCCGTCGCTCACCACCTCCGCCTGCGCCAGGCGGTCAAGGAGGGACGCCAGGCGGCGGGGGGAGAGGTGATTGCGGCGCGGGTCGCGGGCAAGACGGCTCTCGGTGGTGAGACGCAGGGCGGCGGAGGCCTGCTGCGCGAGGCGGTTCGACCGGTCGCGGAGCGTGCCGCCCCAGAGGGTGAGGTGGCCGCGGCGGCCGTCGGTGCTCACCAAAAGACGCACCAGGGGGCTCTCCCCCTCGATGAGGAGGGCCTGGAGGAGAGCGCTCACCTCCTGCCCTCCCGTGGCGCGGACGAGCCGCGCGTCGACGGTGGGCTCGTCCGAGTCGAGGAGGAGCCCTTCGGCGATCCGGTGGGGGGTGATGCCGCCGCGCAGGCGCCACCCCCACGCCTCGCCGCCGCGGGCGGTGAGAATGGCGCGGTGGACCGTGGCGCGCAGGCGGGTGTCGCCCGCCTCCGTGTCGTGGACCGCGCCGAGGTCGACCGCCAACCGTGCGGTGAGCGCCGACCCCATCCCCCAGGTGAGATCACCGCCGCCGTAGAGGCCGTCGATCAGGGTGTCGGTGGCGAGCTCTCCCGGCGCCGGTCCGGGGAGGTGGCGCAACACCAACGTCTGGTTCTCCAGCCACACCTCGCTCTTCAGCACCTGCGCCGGTGTCTCCACCGCCGCAAACAGGAGGACCACCACGATGAGCCTGACGATCATCTCTCCACCTCCTGAACCGCCATCACCCCATCCGCCGCGGGCCGCCGCCCCCCCCTTTCTCGACCGCCCACCGGCTTCTCCTCCGGTCACCCAAGGCCCAGGAGCCGCCGGTAGACCGCCTCATTCCACCCGGCGACGACCCCGGCGGGGGTCACCAGAGTGGGGGCCCGCAGGGCGCCGGAGCGGCCGAGAAAGGGGGTGACGAGCTCCTTGTCGGAAAGCCCGGCGCCGCCACTCGGGAGCTCCACCATCTTGCTTCCCCGCTTCGCGAAGAGGGCAGTGGCCACACGCAGATAGACGACGGCCTCCTCCGGTGCCACCGGGTGGAGGCGGACATCGTGGTTCTTGTAGGCCACCTGATTGCGCAAGAGAAACTCCCTTGCCGGTCGGCAGCCGCTTCAAGAACGGTTGAAGAAGATGATCTCGGACATCTCGCTCTGCTCCTGGTGATGGGGTCCGACGCGAAGGGTCAGATGCGCGGCAGGGTGACCCCCTTCTGTCCCTGATATTTGCCGTGGCGGTCGGCGTAGGAGACGGCGCACTCCTCGTCCGCCTCCAAGAAGAGGACCTGGGCGATCCCCTCGTTGGCGTAGATCTTCGCCGGCAGAGGCGTGGTGTTGGAGATCTCGATGGTCACGAACCCCTCCCAGCCGGGCTCGAAGGGAGTTACGTTCACGATGATGCCGCAGTTGTGAACGAAGACCCCCGCCTCGAGGGCGAAGTTGCCCGCCTCCGGGACCGTGAGGCAGTAGACGTCGTGATCTCCCGGCAGCTCTCGGATCGCGGCCACCTTGTGATTGGTGTGTCCTCGAAAGGACTGCACTACCTCGGGAAAGCGGCGGAAGACGGAACGGTCACACCCGAGGAGTCGTGCTGCACCGCGAATCGAGCCGGTCTCGTCCAGAGCACGGCGGACGACGTCGTCGGTGATCTCCCGGCGCAGTCGTAGGCGACGTGCCACTTCCGCCTGCTTCGCCCGCCGGCTGCCGTCGTCGCCCGCCCATGCCCGCCGCATCCGCTCCGCCTGCAGCACATGCTCGGCGGGATCCTGGTACCGCGCCACCATGGCAGCCCGGTGGCGCTCCCGAGTCTCTTGCGACGGGTTCCGTCGCGCAGCAAGAAGACGCTCCCGGGTGGCTTCGTAGCGCTCCTCCTGCCAGAAACACATGGCACGACGCCGCTGCTCATCTCGGTAGTGCTCCCTCCACACCGGATCCTGCGCCCGCCGTGCGAGTGAGTCGCGGATCGCGGCACCGTGTGCATCCGCGTCGAAGCCCTCACCATAGCTTTCGGCGTTGTGCATCCGGATGTGCTCACTCGCCTCCATACGTACGAGGTTCCAAGGCCGGTTGTTGCGGCGGTCGCCGTCGAGGTGGTGCCGGTGAGTTCCCGGGACGTCCTCGTAGAGGCCATGACGGAGGTTCCATTCATCCGCCAGCCGGTGGGTGGCGAGAAGATGGCCGTCGAGAGGCTGATAGACCTCCTCGTAGCCACGTACCACCTGGCGGTAGAGGGGCATGAGGGAGCTACCCGGCCGAAGCGTCGCCGCCTCCGCCATGCGCCCATCGCGGAGCATGAACGAGTGGTCCGGGGTGCAGTGGATCCGCTCGCCGTTGTCCAACTCGACCTCCAGCAGGGCGTCACGACCGATGAAGCGGGGGGCGTCGAGGTGGGTGACGATCAGGCGACCGTGGGGCCCGATGCTGTACCCCCAGAAGTGCTCCCCCTCGTCGCCGCGCCACGCCATCTCCTCCAGGGTCGGTGACGAACCGTCCACCAGCGCCACCCGCGTGTCGCCGCGGAAGCATCTCGCGTAGGTGGACTTCCCCAAACAGATCGCCAGAACGTTTCGCGGCATGCGGAAGTACTCGACCGTGTGGGCGAGGGCGAAGGAGTTGGGCGGCACGATGCAGACGTCGGTCTGCACGTCGACGAAGGAGGCGGGGTCGAACCCCTTGGGGTCGACGATCGACGAGTTCACGTTGGTGAAGATCTTGAACTCGTCCCCCACCCGGGTGTCGTAGCCGTAGGAGGAGACCCCGTAGGAGACCACCCCCTTGCGGACCTGCCCCTCCTCGAAGGGGTCGATGAGGCCGTGGGTGCGGGCCATCTCGGTGATCCAGCGGTCGGATTTGATGGACATGGGCTCAGGCGTACTCGGCAAGCTCGATGAGGAAGATGGCGGCGACGGCGAGGACCAGGGTGACGCCGGTGTAGAGGTTCATCCGGCGCAGATGGTACGCGGCCTCGTCGGATCCCTCCAGATCACCACCCCCGCGCAGGAGCGCCCGGATCGCCAGGTGGTGGCGGAAGTAGAGCATCACATAGACGAACAGGAGGAGCGCCACCACCCCCATCTTGGCGGCAAACCAGTGGCCGAAGGGGAGGCGAAAACGACCCACCGGCACGGTCACCGGCATAAGAGTGAGGCCGGTAATGGTGACAAAGGTGAGCGACGCCCACCACAGGGCGGCGCGCACCCGCAGTGCCGCCCACAACGCCTCCCGGCTGGTGTGGGTGGAGATCCGGCACGGCGGCAACAGCGCCGCCGCCATCGTCCCCACCCAGAGGGCGGCCATCGTCACGTGGAGCCCGTGGACCCCTGCCCAGACCCAAACCATCGTCGTCCGCTCCCGTCCCCTCCCCATCCACCCTTGGTTACACTGCCGCCGTTGCCTACCGTCCGCGGCAGTCTACATGCCGCCCCGGTGCATTCCAGACGGCCCACCGAACCCGAGGAACGCCATGCCCCCCGCCGAACACCACGTCGAGATCGCCCACGCCTTCACCGAGGCACGCAACGCCTCCACCGTCGACATGGCCGCGCGGGTCCGCGACATCCTCACCGCGGTCGGCGAGGACCCGGAGCGCGAGGGGCTGATCAAGACCCCGGAGCGGGTGGCGAAGTCGCTCCGATTTTTCACCAAGGGGTACGAGGAAGATCCGGTGGAGGTCCTCAACGAGGCGATCTTCACCGACGCCTACGACGAGATGGTGATCGTCAAGGACATCGACTTCTTCTCCCTGTGCGAGCACCACCTGCTCCCCTTCTTCGGCCGCTGCCACATCGCCTACATCCCCGACGGCAAGATCGTCGGCCTCTCGAAGCTGGCGCGGATGGTGGAGATCTACTCCCGCCGCCTGCAGGTCCAGGAGCGGCTGGTGACCCAGATCGCCCACCTCATCGACGACCTCCTGGAGCCCAAGGGGGTGGGGGTGATCATGGACGCCACCCACCTCTGCATGGTGATGCGGGGCGTCCAGAAGCAGAACTCCACCACCGTCACCTCGTGCATGCTCGGCGACTTCCGCGACTCGGAGACCACCCGCGCCGAGTTTCTGCGCCTAGCGGGGTATTAGAGGGCATTCAACGGTTTGTTTAGTTCTACAAACAAAGCGCTCTGTGTCTGTATAAGAAGGCCTGCCAATTCACGTCGTAGATTAGATGTGGATCTCTTTCTATTACCACGAAAACAAGCTTCCAGGGTTGGGTTATACAGACTGCATAGCTCGGTTCACAGGTGATCGATCGGGCTGCTAACGAGGCGTCTCCCCGTCTCACGGTTCGATCCCAACGCGTATGCGACGGCCATCCAGCCCCTTCATGGCTCAGATTCAGCTCACCGAAGTTACGCCGGCCCACTTGGTCAACACCCACGGCCGCAATCCCAACGTTGCGATCCGACCTCAGCCGCATCCGCGAATGGTGAACCTGCCACTCCCCCCTCTGCGTCTCTGCGTTAAAAACTCACGCCACCCAGCCCCCAATTCACCACCCGCGACACCCAACCCCCGCTCCCCTCCCTCTTTGCGCCCTGGCGTCTTGGCGCCTTTGCGTTGAGCCATTTCCCCTTCGTGGCCTTCGTGCTCTTCGTGGTTTTGCCCCGCCTCCGCCCCCACCCGCTGATCGCTGAGAGCTGATCGCCCTATCCCAGCGCCCGCTCCAGATCCTCCCAGGTCGTCATCGGCGGCGAGCAGGTGTGGTGGCGGCAGAGGTAGGCGGTGAGGGTGCCCTCCATCGCCTCCTTGCCCGCGGCGATGGCACCGGTCACCGGGGGGTCGCAGGGGAGGTGGCAGAGGGCGCGGTGGGGCAGGTGGAGTTGGGCGAGGCGGTGGAGCCAGTCCAGCCGCGCGGCCGCATCGCCTACCAGGGTGATCTCCGGCGGCGGGTCGAGGGCGGGCTCGACGCAGGCGAGCAGGCCGCCGTAGGCGACCGGCTGGGCGGCCATGGAGCCGGCGTGGTGGGCCAGGGTCTGCTCCGCAGCGTCCCCCAGGCGCGCATCGTCGGTGAAGGGGACGAGGCGCAACAGCAGGGTGCACGCCGCCGCCGCCCCCGAGGGGACCGACTGGTCGTGGCCGGCGCGCGGCCGGTGGACGAGGGGGTCCTGGCCGCCGCCGGTAAGGTAGAAGCCACCGCCGTCGCCGGCGTAAAAGCGGTCGACAACCGCCCCCCCGAGGGTGGTGGCGCGCGCCAGGAATCGCCCCTCACCGGTCGCCTCGTAGAGGTCGAGGAGGGAGACGCCGAGGTAGGCGTAGTCGTCCAGCACCCCGTCGTGGTGCGCCACGCCGTCGGTCCAGCAGCGGCGGAGGCGGCCGTCTCGCCAACACGCGTCCCACAGGAAGTCTGCGCTCTCCACCGCCATCGCCACCGCCCAGTCGAGGGCGAGGGCGATGCCGGCGCGGGAGCAAGCGGAGATCGCCATGCCGTTCCAGCTACAGATGATCTTGGTGTCGGTGGCCGGCGGGGTGCGCTCCCCGCGCGTCGCGAGGAGCCGGGCACGAGCGCGCCCCAGCAGGGCGTCGAGCGCCGCCGCCGACATCCCTACCTCCGCCGCCACCTCCCCGGTGGGGCGTGCGAGGTGGAGGATGTTCTTGCCCTCCCAGTTACCCGCCGCGCTCACCCCGTAGCAGCGGCAAAAGGGGTCGGCGTCGGCGCCGAGGAGTGACTCGATCTCGTCGCGACTCCAGACGTAGTAGCGCCCCTCATCTCCCTCGCTGTCGGCGTCCTGGCTGGCGTAGAAGCCGCCGCCGGGGCGCAAGAGGTCGCGCCGGAGATAGCGTAGACACCCCTCCACCACCCCGGCGTAGGCGGGCCGGCCGGTCGCCTGATACGCCTCCAGGTAGAGGGAGGCGAGCAGGCCGTTGTCGTAGAGCATCTTCTCGAAGTGGGGGACGAGCCACAGCTCATCGGTGGCGTAGCGGGCGAAGCCGCCGCCGAGGTGGTCGTAGATGCCGCCGGAGGCCATCGCGTCGAGGGTGAGAAGGGCGAGCTCGCGCGGCCGTCCGCGGGCGCGCAAAAGCAGAGTGAGGCAGGCGGTCTGGGGAAACTTGGGGGCACCGCCGACGCCGCCGTGGACTGGGTCGACGTGGGTGGTGATCTCCTCCACCGCGCGCGCCACCAGCCCCGTATCGAGGTCGCCGCGCGGCGCCGCCGCCTCCATCTCACCGAGGGCCGCCACCACCCGGCTGCCATCCGCCGCCGCCTCGTCCGGCTGCTCCTGGTAGTGGTGTGCCACCCCGGCCAGGACCCGGCGGAAAGAGGGGAGGCCGTGGCGGTCGTCGGGGGGAAAGTAGGTGCCGCCGAAGAAGGGGGCGCCGGCGGGGGTGAGAAACATGGAGAGCGGCCAGCCGCCGCCGCGCCGGGTGAGGAGCTGGAGGGCGGTCTGGTAGAGCTGGTCGAGGTCCGGCCGCTCCTCCCGATCAACCTTGATGCAGACAAAGTGGTCGTTCATGTAGCGCGCCGTCTCCTCGTCCTCGAACGACTCGTGGGCCATCACGTGGCACCAGTGGCAGGCGGCGTAGCCGATGGAGAGAAAGATCGGCCGGTCCAGCTCCCGCGCCGCCGCCAGGGCCGCCTCCCCCCACGGCCGCCACGCCACCGGGTTGTGAGCATGCTGGAGAAGGTAGGGGCTGGTCTCGTGGGTCAGGTCGTTGGTGAAGGTGGTGGTCATCGCAGCTCCGTGTCGAGGTGATCCCCGCACCCTGACAAGCGTCGGACGACTGGGCACGGGCGATGAGACGTGGCCAGGGCGTCGGATTGACCATGGGGGACACGGGGAAGGCTTGGGGGGCAAACGGTCCTCGGCGGCGGCTCCGGGATACAGGCGGCGTGACAGGGGAGCGATCAGCTCTCAACCGCGAGGGGGTGTCCATGGTCCCCGCACCACCCGGCAGACATCTGGTAGGAGCCGGCTCCCGCCGGCGATTCAGGCCCGAAGGGCCTGCCGCGGCCTTTGGCCGCGGATCGCGGGCAGGAGCCCGCTCCTACCGTGATCCCGCAGAACCGGAAGCCTCCCGTGTCCCCCGTGGTGAAAAAATGGTGACCCTCGTGCAGGCGGACCAGGCAACCCTGTAAAGTCGCTGTCCATGACCGCCTCCCCCCGCCTCCGCCGTGTCGTCGCCGCGCCCGGCTGGGCCGGGTGGTTTCTGGTGGCGGTGGCGGTGGCGGCGTGTGCGGCGCCGTGGCTGGCACCCCACGATCCGTCGGTGATCGACCTCCCCGGAGCACTGGCCTCGCCGTCGCTCCACCACTGGCTCGGCCAGGACCGTCTCGGCCGCGACCTGCTCTCGCGCCTCCTCTTCGGGTCGCGCATCTCCCTGCTGGTGGGGGTGACGACGGTGGTGGTGACGGCCACCGTCGGCGCAATGGTAGGGCTGGTGTCGGGCTGGCTCGGCGGCTGGGTGGACGAGGTCCTCATGCGGATCACCGACTGCTTCCTCGCCTTCCCGGGGATCTTGTTGGCGATCGCCTTCACCGCCGCCACCGGCCCCGGGGTGAGCCACGTGATCCTCGCTTTGTCGCTCATCGGGTGGGTGGGGTATGCCCGCCTCACCCGCGGCCAGGTCCTCGCCCTGCGCGACAGCGACTTCATGGCCGCCGCCACCGGCCTCGGCCTGTCGCTACCACGGCTGCTCGTGCGCCACCTGCTGCCGTCGGTGGCCGCGCCGTTGACGGTGGAGGCGACCTTCGGCTTCGCCTACGCCATCCTCGCCGAGTCGTCCCTCTCCTTCTTAGGCCTTGGGGCGCCGCCGCCCACCCCCACCTGGGGCGGGCTGCTGAACGCCGGGCGCGCCGACCTGCTGGTGGCGCCGCACGTGACCACCTTCCCCGGAGTGGCGATCTTTCTCACCGTGGTGGCGGCGGTCCACCTCGGCGACCGCCTCCGCGACCGCCTCGACCCCCACCACGAGGCGATGGTGCCGCACCCGTAAGGGATCGCTACGCGGTCCCTGCTACTTCCCCTTCCCCTTCACCGTCTTCACCGCCCCCTCCAGGGTCCAGGAGAGGAAGGTCATCCGGGCGGTGAGGTCGACCTCGGTGGTCTTGCCTGACTCGATGGTCGCCTTGAGGGCGAGGGTGTCGCCGTGGCTGCGGTCGCCCTTGAGCTCCTTGGCGTAGCCGACCTCTACCGTGTAGTCGCCCGGAGGCTGCGGGGTGTCGACGAGGACCACCGTGCCGCTGCACGGCACCCGCCCGCCGTCGGGCAGGGTGATCGCCTCGCCGTTGATCCGCAGGGGCTCGGCGTAGAGGGCGTCGCAGAAGAAGTCGGGGAAGGTGCCGGTGAAGACGACCTTCAGCCGGGTCCGCGCCATCAGCTCGGCGCGGCGCCGCTCCTCCTCCTCCAGGCGGGCGACGCGGTCGTCCTCGCGCCGGTAGGCGTCGCGGGCGATCTTGCCCACCGCGTAGGCGACCTGCGAGGCGTTGGTGACTTCGAAGTAGCGGCCCCCTCCGGCGGTGGCGATCTCTTTGAGCTGATCACGATCCTCCGGATGGGCGACGTTGAGACCGATCACTTCGACCCTGGCGCCGGGGACCTCGCCCATGACGTTGGCGACATCGGTGACCGGGTCCTTGGAGCAGTTGTCACCGCCGTCGGCGATCAGGACCACCACCTGCGTCCCCACCCGACCGGTGAGGTCGCGCACCGCCCGGCGCAGCGCCGCAGAGATCGGCGAACCGCCCGCCGGGCGCAGATTGCGGAGGACATCGCTCACCTCCGACGGGGCGTGCTTGCCGGGGGCAAGCTGCAAGGTGGTGTCGGCGCAGCCGTAGAGGGTGGGGCTATCACCGTAGGTACGGATGCCGATCTCCGGCCGGTCGTGCTTGCGGGCGAAGCTGGCGACGCCACTCCGCAGGAGGTCGATCCGCGGCCCGGCCGGATCCTGGACGCGCATCGAGCCGGAGCCGTCGAGGAGGAGGTGGAGGGTCACCGCGCTCGGGATCTCCGCGCCGGCGGCGATCGCCCACAGGGTGAGCAGCAGGATGAGGAGCACCCGCCGCATCAGACCGCCTTTCGGTAGACGAGCAGGCCGATGACCACACACAGGATTGCGACCAGGCTCAGGTCGAGCGTAAAACCAAAGGTGATGTGGAAAATACCGAGCGCAAGGGTCACCGGCGGCGCCATCCCCACCTTGACCCCCTGGACGAAGAGGTCGTGGAGGATGCCTCCGGGGATCAGGTGGCGCAGGATGTTGGATATCACTCCACCGAGAATCGCCGAAAAGAGGACTACCAGAAGCAGAGGCCAGAGAGGGCCCTTGGAGCGACGTTCCATGTTGAGTGACAGACAGGAGATCGGTGGAGGTTGGGGCGACGGCCGATGGACCGCGCCGCGGCTGTGTAACAGAGGGGTCTGGAGGGGCGCAAGGTGAGCCACACTGCCAAGGACCACACCCGAGACGCGGTGCCGGGGTACGCCAACACCTCCCTCCTCGGCGCCCTAGAGACGATCCTCTCCGACCACCCGTCGGGAATCCTCACCAGCGCCCAGGTTGGGGGCGACCATCGCAAGCTCCATGTGGTGGCAGGCGACGTGGTCACCGCCTCCTCCCTGGTCCCGAAAGGAAGGCTCCTGTCGCGCCTGCGCGACAGCCACCACCTCACCGCGGCCCAACACAGCGAGGCGCTTACCGATATCGAGGCGTCGGGGCAACGGTCGGGGCGGTGGGCGATGGACCACGCCCAGGTCCCCGAGGAGGCCGTGGTCAGCGCGCTTGCGGCGCAGATCCGCGACGCCCTCGCGGCGCTGCTCGCCGACCCCCACCACCCGGTCCGCTTCCTGCCCGTCCCCAATCTGGCGGTGGAGCCGACCCACCCGCGCATCCCGATTACCGAGGCGATCCCGGCCGCCATCCTCGGCCTGCCGGTGGAGGCGCTGCGCCGCACCTGTCCCCTCGACGACGACATCGCCTTCCGCCCGGCGGTCACCCCGTGGCCCCTGGCCGCCCGCTTCGCCTTCGACACGGAGGCGGCCACCGTCCTCGGGCTAGTGGAGGCAGGACGGCCGCTGGCGGAGATCGCCCGCCTCGCCGCCCTCTCCCCCGCTGCGGTCCGCCACCGCCCCTTCCCCCCCGCCCACCCCGGCCTGCCCCCGCCGCCCACGCGCCGACCGCCCCCGCACCACGAACCACACCCAGCGCCGACTGCCCAGCCCGCGCC
>CAZRGD010000062.1:0-10459 GCA_964599505.1 uncultured Nitrospirota bacterium
GGTCTTTATTGTGGGTAGCGGCTCGCGGAATATTTTCTGGTCCGAAGGACCATCATTCCCTCATCCCTCATCCCTCACCCCCCATCCCGCGAGCGGAGCGAGCCCCCCCACCCCTCGCGGAACGGTGTGTAAAACGCCGACTCTCCCGGGCAGGCGCCGCGGATGGTGCAGACTGCGGCGGCGAGCTCTGTGGCGCGCTCCAGGCAGAGGGCGGGGGGCCAGCCGCGGAGGAGGCCGAGGGCGCAGACCGCGGCGAAGGCGTCGCCGGCGCCCACCGTGTCGACCACCTCCACCTCCGGGGTGGCGCAGGTCTCCCAGCCGTCGCCGCCGCACCACCCGGCACCGTGGCTGCCGCGGGTGAGGATCACCGCCTCCAGGGCGAACCGCGTGCGTAGCGCCTCCACCGCCGCCGCCTCCTCGTCGGGGAGGGAGAGGAGCGGCGCCAGGGTGGCGACCTCTTCGTCGTTGAGCTTGACCACCGTGGCGTGGTGCAGGCAGGCGCGCACCGGGTCGATCTCCCAGCAGTCGGGGCGAAGGTTGACGTCGAGAAAGCGCCGCCCCGGGGTGGCCGCAGCGGCGGCGAGAATCGCCGCCCGGCTCGTCGGCGCGCGGCAGGCGAGGGTGCCGAAGTAGAAGAGGTCGACCGGTGCTGTCGCCATCATCGCGGCCACCGCGCCGCCGTCGAGGTAGTCGTAGGCGACGTCGCGGTGGATGGTGAACCGGTGGCCGCCGTTTCCGTCGAGGGTCACCGTCACCCAACCGGTGGGTCGGTCCGGGTCACGCTGCAGGCCGTCGGTGTCGAGGCCGGCGGTGGCCATGGCGGCGCGGATCCGCTTCCCGCGCGCATCGTCGCCAACCCGCGAGACGAGCTGCGGAGAAGCTCCGAGGCCGTGGAGGTGGTAGGCGAAGTTGAACGGCGCGCCACCGAGACGATCCCCGTCGGGAAAGGCATCGAACAGTACCTCTCCCGCCACTACGATCCTGTGGGGTTGACCCTCCATGGGCCACCATCATACTCCACCGCCATCGCCCCGGCGCCAGAAGACTGTGGGGTACTGGGACGCAGGCAGCGAGCCGCGAGGAGAGACCGTGGAGCCCAATACCCATCTCGACCACGAGGAGCTCGCCTCGTTGACCGCGGAGGCGTGGAGCGACCACCTCGCAACCCTGCCGGCGGACGAGGTGCGGGCGATGCTCGCTCTGGTGGAGCCGGATCGCCTCGCCGAGGTGGTGCGGATGCTCGACGAGGAGACCGCCGGTCGGGTGATCGGTCTCCTGCCGCCGGAGCGGGCGGCGGCGGTCCTCAGCCACCTCCCGGACGAGACGGCGGCTGTGGTCCTCCTCCATCCGTCGATGGAGCGGGCGGTGGAGGTGGTCCAGGAGCTCGACCCAGACGACGCCGCCGACATCGTCGCGGAGATGGACGGCCGCCAGCGCGATGCCCTCCTGGATGCGTCGGGTGACGCCGGCGACGTCATCGAGGAGCTCCTGGATTACCCCGAGGACACCGCCGGCGGCCTGATGACCCCGGAGGTCCTGTCGGTGCGCCGCCAGTGGACCGTGGGCGAGGCAATCGACGCGATCCGCCGCCGCGCCATGGAGCTGGAGCAGATCTACTACACCTATGTGGTCGACCGCGACGACGTCCTCACCGGGGTGGTCACCATGCGCGACCTCATCCTCGCCCCCACCATCGCCCTCATCGACGATGTCACCAAGCCGGAGGTGGTCTCGGTGTCGGTGGATACGGACCAGGAGACGGTGGCGGAGATTATCTCGCGTCTCAACCTTCTCGCGGTGCCGGTGGTGGACCACGACGGTCGGCTGGTGGGAATCGTCACCGTCGATGATGTGATCGACGTCATCCAGGAGGAGGCGAGCGAGGACCTCCAGCGGTTGGTGGGCGCGGGCGCGGACGAGCGCACCGACTCTCCCTTTTCCTATGCTCTGCGCATGCGCTTCCCGTGGCTCCTGGTGAACCTCGTCACCGCCTTCGCCGCCGCCTCGGTGGTGGGGCTCTTCGAGTCGACCATCGCCAAGCTCACGATCCTCGCGGTCTACATGCCGATCGTCGCCGGCCAGGGGGGGAACACCGGCGCCCAGACCATGGCGGTGGTGATCCGCGGCCTCGCCCTTGGGGAGATCCCGGTGGGCCAGGGGCGGCGGGTGATCCTCCGCGAGCTTGCCCTCGGGGTGGTGAACGGCGTCGTGGTCGGCGCGGTCACCGCCGCCATCGCCCAACTCGTGAGCGGTCGCCCCGGTCTCGGGATAGTGATCGGTGCTGCGATGGTCCTGAACATGGCCCTGGCGTGCGCCTTTGGCGCGCTGATTCCCCTGGGGCTCCGCCGCGCCGGCCTCGACCCCGCCCAGGCCTCCTCCATCTTCCTTACCACGGTCACCGACATCGTCGGTTTCGCCGCCTTCCTCGGCATGGCGACGACGGCGCTGAGGATGGGGTGGATCTGAGCAGGTAGGAGCCGGCTCCTGCCGGCGATCAGGCCCAAAGGGCCTGCCGCGCCTGCGGCGCGGATCGCGAGCGGGAGCTCGCTCCTACCGTGTCCGTACCGTCTGGACCGACTCTCCTGTGCCTTTTGCCCCGTCCAGGGCGAGGAGGAGCGGCGGCAGGACCAGGTAGTCGGCGGCGAGCGCCAGCGTGATCACCACCGCCGACAGGAGGCCCATGTGGGCGGTGACCCGGAAGTCGGAGAGGGCGAGGATCCCGAAACCGGCCACCAGGATGATCGAGGTGATCCCCATGGCGTTGCCCACCGTGGCAAAGGCGTCGCGCACTGCCTGCTCCGGGCTCAGGCCGCGTTCCCGCCGGCCCCGCAGGTAGCGGGAGAGGAAGTGGATGGTGTCGTCTACCACGATCCCCAGGGTCATCGAGGCGACCACCGCCAGGGCCATGCCGATCCGTCCTACGAACAGCCCCCAGAGGCCGAACCCCATGGCCGCTGGGGCGATGTTCGGCAGCAGGCTCACCAGCCCCATCCGCCACGAGCGCAGGGCGATGAGGAGGATGGCGGAGATCACCACCAGGGCGAGGCCGGTGCCGAGGAGCATCGAGTGGATGTTGCGCAGGGTGATGTGGGCGAACATGAGGGTGGAGCTCGCATCCAGGACCCGCAGGTTGGGGGCGTGGGCGCGGAGCCAGCGGCGGCCGGCCGCCGCCGCGGTACGCACCTGACGGGAGGTGAGGTTCTCGAAGGTGACCACCATGTGGCTGGCGGCCTTGTCGTCGGTGACCAGGGGGGTGAGGCCGAGGTCGGGGGGCAAGGAGATCTCGTAGAGCAGCAGGTACTGGGCGGCGAGGTCACGGCGCGCCGGCAGGCGGTCAAAGGCGGGGTCATCGCCGTGCATGTTGCGGTTCAGACGGCGCATGACGTCGCTGAGGCTCACCACGTGCAGGACCCGCGGCTGGCCGCGCCACCAACGGGCGAAGGCGTCCACCTGCTTCAGGTAGGCGGGGTCGGTGACGCTCGCGTCCGGTGGGGCGCGGAGGGAGTACTCGAGCTGGTAGATCCCGGTGAGGTGGTTGACCACAAAGTCGGTCTCCCGGCGAAACTCCATGGAGTGGCCGAAGTACTGGACGAACTGGTCATCGAGCTCGTTCAACGGGGTGAGGGCGGCGAGGCCCAGGACCACCGGGCCGGCGGTGAGCAGGAGGGCGCGGCGGTGACGAATGACGAAGTCCGCGAGGCGGCGCATCGCCCTCCCCTCGGGACCGCGCTGTCTCCCGTGCAGGGGGACCCGGGTGAGGAAGGCGGGGAGGGAGAAGGTCGAGTAGAACCACGCCGCCACCACCCCCATGGCGACGATGTTGCCCAGGTCGCGGAAGGGGGGGACGTCGCTGAAGTTCATGCACAGGAAGCCCACCGCGGTGGTGAGGCTGGTGAGGAAGATGGGCTGGAGGTTGATCCGGACCGCCTCGACCACCGCCCGGCACGGGCTCTCGCCCGCCGCGCGGTGGTGGAGGATGGTGTTGAGGAGGTGGACCGAGTCGGCGATCCCCAGGGTGCAGATGAGGATTGGGGCGATGTTCGACCCGGGGGTGATCTGGATCCCGAGCCAGCCGGCGAGCCCCATGGCGGTGGCGAGCGCCAGGACGATCACCAGCATCGCCCCGATGGCACCGGCGAGGGAGCGCACCAGCCAGGTGAGGATGAGGAAGATCACCGCCCCCATGAGCGGCATGAGGGTGCGCATGTCGTGGGCCGACGCCTCGGGGAATGCCTGGTTCATCACCGCCACCCCGGTGAGGTGGACGTCGATCCCCGGGTGGCGTGCCTGGATGCGCCGGCGCAGGGCGCGTGCCGCCGCCACCGTCTCGGCCACTGCCCCGGCGTCGTCGGGGGGCAGATCGACCATCACGTTGACCCCGGTCACCGACGCCTTCGGGTCGAGGAGGCGGTGGACGAGGAGAGGCTCGCCCAGGGCGATCTTGCGTCGCCGCGCCAGCTCCGCCTCGCTCAGGGTGGCGGGGTCGGGGACGAGGTCCTCGACCACCAGGTCGTCGCCGTGGGCGTAGGTGTGCTGGAAGTTGGTGAGCGAATCGACGCGGGTGGCGTGGGGCAGCTCCCACGCCGCCTCGGTGAGCTCCGCCACCGCGCTCAGGGTGTCGCGGGTGAAGACCTTGCCGTCGTGGGGGGCGATGCAGAAGAGGCAGTTGTCGCTCGGCGTGTACTCTGCCTGGAGCTCATCGAAGGCCCGGAGCTGGGGGTCGTCGGGGGTGAAGAAGACGCGGTAGTTGGCGGTAAAGGAGAGGCGCGAGAGACCGCTCGCCGCCGCCGCCGCGACCACCACGGTGACCACGAGGACGGCCCAGGCGTGGCGGACGACGAAGGTGGGGAGATGGCTGACCATGGAGAAGGGTGGAGGGGGCGCTACCTCACCACGGAGGTGTGGCGTCGGCAAGAGGTCGGCGGTAACGCAGATCGTCGGCTCTGGTCTTGCCCGGCATGGCGATTGCGGTGATTTCCCAAGCAGATCGGTATCGCCGGTGGGCTCGGAGACACCCCCCTTCGTGTCCTTCGTGACCTTCGTGGTTTTGTCCAGGGGCAAGATGGAACCGACGATGACGGGGTCGTGCCGCCCATCGCCCGCGCTCTGCCGGGCCGTCGGGAGGCCCCGCGAAGCCATCCCGAGGCCGTACACTGCCGCCATGGGCTTCCGCATGGTCACCGACTTCTCCCCCGAGGGGGATCAGCCGCGCGCGATCGAGGCGCTGGTGCGCGGCCTCGACGAGGGGGTGGACCATCAGGTCCTCCTCGGGGTCACCGGCTCGGGCAAGACCTACACGATGGCGAAGGTGGTGGAGCAGGTGGACCGACCGACCCTGGTCCTGGCGCCGAACAAGACCCTGGCGGCGCAGCTCTACTCGGAGCTCAAGGGGTACTTCCCGGACAACGCGGTGGAGTACTTCGTCTCCTACTACGACTACTACCAGCCGGAGGCGTACGTCCCCACCTCCGACACCTTCATCGAGAAGGACTCGGCGATCAACGAGGAGATCGACCGGTTGCGCCACGCCGCCACCCGGGCGCTGCTGGAGCGCGACGACGTGGTCATCGTCGCGTCGGTGTCGTGCATCTACGGCCTCGGCTCGCCCGAGGCGTACCAGGGGATGCTGCTGTACCTGGAGGAGGGGCAGGAGATCGGCCGCCGCACCCTGCTCAAGCGGCTGGTGGAGATCCTCTACAAGCGCAACGACATCGACCTGTCGCGCGGCTGCTTCCGCGCCCGCGGTGAGGTGGTGGAGGTCTTCCCGCCGTCGGCGGAGACCGCGATCCGCATCGAGCTGTTCGGCGACGAGGTGGAGTCGATCCGCGAGATTGACCCCCTCACCGGCGCCACCCTGGCGCGTCTCTCCCACTTCGCCATCTACCCGGCGTCGCACTACGTGGTCGACGAGGCTCACCAAAAGCGCGCCATCGAGTCGATCCGGCAGGAGCTCGGCCTGCGACTGGCGGAGCTGGAGCGCGACGACAAGCTCCTGGAGCGGGAGCGGCTGGAGCAGCGCACCCTCTTCGACCTGGAGATGATCCGGGAGCTCGGCTACTGCTCGGGGATCGAGAACTACTCGCGCCACCTCACCGGCGCCGCCGCCGGCGAGCCGCCGCCCACCCTGCTGGACTACCTTCCGAAGCGGGCGGTGGTGATGATCGACGAGTCGCACGTCACCGTGCCGCAGGTCGGCGGCATGTACCGCGGCGACCGCAACCGCAAGCAGACCCTGGTGGACTACGGCTTCCGCCTCCCCTCGGCCCTGGACAACCGCCCCCTCACCTTCGAGGAGTTCGAGGCGCGGGTGGGGCAGCGGATCTACCTCTCCGCCACCCCGGGACCGTATGAGATGGAGCGGGCCGGGGACCACGTCGTGGAGCAGGTCATCCGCCCCACCGGCCTCATGGACCCGGTGGTCGAGGTCTGCCCGGCGCAGGGCCAGGTCGACGACCTCCTGGAGCGGATCCGCGGCCGCCTGGCGGCGGACGAGCGGGTCCTGGTCACCACCCTCACCAAGCGGATGGCGGAGGACCTCACCGACTACTACACCGGGCTCTCCATCGCCTGCCGCTACCTCCACGCGGACGTCCCCACGATCGAGCGGATGGAGATCCTGCGGGAGCTGCGCGAGGGGGCGTTCGACGTCCTCATCGGGATCAACCTCCTGCGCGAGGGGCTCGATCTGCCCGAGGTCTCCCTGGTGGCGATCCTCGACGCGGACAAGGAGGGGTTCCTCCGCTCCGAGCGGTCGCTGATCCAGACCATCGGCCGGGCGGCGCGCAACGTCCACGGCCAGGTGATTCTCTATGGCGACAAGATTACCGGCTCCATGCAACGTGCCATGGAGGAGACCGAGCGGCGCCGCGCCGTCCAGGCCGCCTACAACGAAGAGCACCACATCACCCCGACGACGATCGTGAAGGCGATCTCGTCGCTGGCCACGGCGGTGGCGGAGCACGACTACGTCACCGTCCCCACCGCCGCCGAGGAACAGGCGGACTACGTGCCGCTCATGGAGATCCCCCAGACCATCAAGCGGCTCCGGGTGGAGATGGGGAAGGCGTCGAAGGCCCTCGAGTTCGAGGAGGCGGCGCGCATCCGGGACCGGATTCGCGAGCTGGAACAGCGGCAGATCGCCTGCCGGTGAGACGGCCGCGCCATGCACGCCATCTTTCCGCCGCGTCCTCGGGCGTTCCGCCAGGGGCGCCCCGAGAGGGTCCCGGTCTTGCCGTTCGACACCGCACGGTCGGCATCTCGGTAGGAGCCGGCTCCCGCCGGCGATCCGCGCCGCAGGCGCGGCAGGCCCTGCGGGCCTGGATCGCGAGCAGGAGCTCGCTCCTACCAGTGGACCCACAGTCCGGCGCCATTCCCCCCCGTCTTCCCGGTGGCGCCGTGCGCCGCCCCCATTCAGGCGTGCGCAGCGCGCCTGGCTTGTGTGGTCACCGCTCGCCCGACACCCTGCGCTCCCCATGGCCGCCTCCTGCTCTGTGGTCCGTCCGGGCCACCGGTATCAGCTTCTGCGCGGCCTCACCTACGGCCTCACCCTGGCGGCGGCGATTGCCATTCCGACGCTCCACTGGGTGAAGTTCGACATCCCCGCCGGCGTCGACTACCTCGGCGGGGTCCCGGCGCCGACCCTGAAGGTGGTGAAGGCGTTCCTCCTCCTCGGGGTGGGGACGGCGCTCACCATCCTCGGCTCCACCTACCCCTTCGGTCGGATGTTCTGTGGCTGGTCGTGTCCCGGCGGCCAGCTCGCCCGCCTCGCCCGCTGGCTCCACCACGGCTGGGGCAAGCGCCACCGCCTCCTTCGCCACCCGGTCGCGGCGGCGGTCGCCTTCGGTGGCGCCCTCATCTGTCTCAACTGGTTCACCCACCTCTCGGTCCTGTGGGAGGTGGGGCAGCCCGGCTTCGTCGGGGCGTGGCGGTGGGCGGTAGGGCTGACCCTCGTCTTCTACGTCGAGGGGCTTTGGCTCGGGTTCTACTGGTGCGAGCGGATCTGTCCCTATGGCTGGTACCTCGGGATCATGGCCCAGGACAATCGCCTGCGGATCACCTTTTTCGATCCGCAGAAGGTGTGCGGCGACTGTGCCGCCTGCGCCAAGGCGTGCCCGGTGGGGCTCGACCCCCACGGCCCCGACTTCGCCGCCGACCGTTGCCTCACCTGCGGCACCTGCCTCGACACCTGTGACGCCATCTTCGCCCGTCGCGACGAAACGCCGCCGCTGGGGTGGGCCCACCGGATCGAGCTGCGGCCCGTAGCTCCGGGGGGTGGGTCGGCCGGTTCGAGGTAGGAGCGGGTTGTACCCGCGAACCGGCGCCTGCGGCGCCGGCCGGCCCTTTGGGCCGGGGTCGGGGGTGCAACCCCCCAGATCGTCGGCTCCGTTTTTTCAACAGGGGGAAGCTTGGCTGAAGGATCAAAGGGATCGAGCGATCCGGGTGATGTGAGGTCTTCACCCAGCAGGTGAAGACGCGGAGCAAGCCTCTCGCACCTCCCCACGTGGGGCTCCACGGGGCCGGTGAGAGACAAAAAGGGACACCCCTGCGCCCCCGCGAGCGGGGGAGATGGTAGGAAGAGGGTATCGAAGCCAACCCCTACCCATTTCACCAGAACGAGCGGGGGTGGCGCCACTTTGCGGTGGTGACCCACCGGACGGGGGACGGGGAGGCGATCCTGCGGTAGCAGCGGGGCAAGCAGGGCACGGTGGAGCACGGCCACGGGGTCCTGAAAAACGACTTGGGTGGCGGCGTGCTGCCGTGTGGTCGCTTTGGCGCCAACGCGGCGTGGTGGCGGCTCAACGTCCTGGCCGCCAACCTTTTGGCCTACCTCCAAGCGGGTCCGCTGCCGGCGGCGCTTCGGAAGGTACATCCGAAGGCCCTACGGTTTTGCCTCTTCTATCTCGCCGGCCGGGTGGTGCGTCACGCGCGTTCCTGGCCCAGCGGAAGGGACGAGCCGACGATTATGGGTAGACAGTAGGTAGTAGACAGGAGACAGGGGGGGAACGGTTCCGGGGGGTAGGCCGTCGCCGGCGGTGGACCGGAGGACGGCGGGGGCCTGGAAGGCAGAACTCGCGCAGAGACGCCAAGGCGCGGAGCGGTCTGCATTGGCGGCCCTCTTCGGGATGGTGGTTCCGCTGTCGCGGCTCTGTGGCTCTGCTACATTTGTGGCCCCACTCAATCTGGAGCCGCCATGCGCCAAGCTCTCCTCACCGCCGCCGTCCTCGCCCTCCTTACCGCCACCGCCTGTCGCAGCGCACCGGAGGTGGTGGCGACGCCGTCGCCTGCGCGGCCGTTGCACCACGTCACCGCCGCCGAGTGCGGTGCTTGTCACCAACAGATCTATCACGAGTGGCAGAGGTCGATGCACGCCCAGGCGAGCCCCCTGAAAGACCCGATTCACGGCGCCATGTACCGCCGCATGGTCGGCGACCCGACGAAGGAGGGGGTCACCCAAGGCGGTGGGCCGCCCCGCTGCCCCGCCTGCCACGTGGCCGCCGCGGCGCTCGATCGGACCAGCAAGCTCGACGCCGAGCCGGTTTACCTCGACGGGGTCACCTGCACCACTTGCCACACCCTCACCGGCCGCAAGGCGGGGGCGGAGAGCCACGGGATCCACAGCTATACCCGTTCGCCGGACCATCTCCAGGGGCCTCGCCATGTGGGCAGCCGTACCGCCCGCTTCCCCATGGAGCGGCGCGGCGCATGGCTCGCCTCGTCCGAGCTCTGCCTCGGCTGCCACGGCCAGCACACCAACACGAAGGGAATTCCGATCTGTCGGACCGGTGATGAGGTACGCCAGGTGGGTAATGCGGCCCCATGCCAGGCGTGCCACATGGCGGTGCGCGGTGGCCACGCGGACCACTCGATGCTCGGCGGCCACAGCATTGCCATGGTGCGTCGTGGGGCCACGGTGGAGGTGACCGCGGCGCGCAGACACGGTGCGGTGGAGGCGCGGGTGACCCTGCGCTCACGCACCGCTCACGCCTTCCCTACCGGCGCCCCCTTCCGCATGGGCCTGTTGCGGGTGACCGGACTCGATGGAGCGGGCCAGGTGGTGTGGCGTAACAAGCAGGGGAGAGGCGGCGACCCGAACGGCCGACTGATCATCCGGCTCACCGATGACGCCGGCCATCCGGTGCCGCCGCCCAGGGCGACGCGTGTCGCCGCCGACACGCGCCTCGCCCCGGGCGAGGTACGTGAGGTTACCTATCACCTCCCGCCGACCGTGGTGCGGGTCCGCGCCCGTCTCCTCTACCGCCTCCTCCCGGCCCCGATGGCGGCAAAGCTCGGCGATCGTCTGCCCGCGGAGCTGGCGCGGCCGAAGCTGGTGGCGGAGGCGGAGGCGGCGGTGGAGTAGGTAGCTCCACCGCAGAGTCCCAAGGTTGGTGCCGGGGCTGTGGTTTCCCGGTAGGAGCCGGCTCCCGCCGGCGAAGCAGGCCTTTCAGGCCTGCCCGCGGCC